>NZ_MKSS01000369.1:0-6263 GCF_001897365.1 Hydrogenophaga sp. 70-12 | reverse complement strand
TACCGGCCCCGTAGGAATTCTCTGACGTTACAAATCCTTGCATGAACCCCGTCGCACTGGGCCAGAGCCCCCTTCACGTCACCCCCATCTGCCTCGGCACCATGACCTTCGGCGAGCAGGTCGATGAGCCGACCGCGCACCGCATCCTGGACCGCGCCGTCGAGCGCGGCGTGGATTTTCTCGACACCGCCGAGATGTACTCGGTGCCCGCGCGCGCCGAAACGTTCAGCGCCACCGAGACCATCATCGGCAACTGGTTCGCGCGCCACCCTGGCCAGCGCCAGAAGCTGGTGCTCGCTACCAAGGTGGCGGGACCTTCGCGCGGCATGCCCTGGATCCGCGGCGACAACGCGGGACTGAGCAAGGCCGAAATCGTGAAGGCCTGCGAGGGCAGTCTGCGTCGCCTGCAGACCGAGGTGATTGACCTCTATCAAATTCACTGGCCGGCGCGCAACCTGCCGGCCTTCGGCGCGCTCAGCTTCGACCCGAGCAAGGACAAGCCCTGCGCCTCGATCCTCGAACAGCTCGAGGCCATGGCCGAGCTGGTGAAAGCGGGCAAGGTGCGCGCCATCGGCCTGTCCAACGAAACGTCCTACGGCGTGCACGAGTTCGTGCGCCTGGCCGAGCAGCACGGCCTGCCGCGCGTGGCCACGGTGCAGAACCCCTACTGCCTGATCAACCGCAGCCACGAGAACGGGCTGGACGAGACCTGCCATCGCCTGGGCGTGTCGCTGCTGGCCTATTCGCCGCTGGGCTTTGGCCTGCTCACCGGCAAGTACGACGGCACCGGCCTGGTGGGCGGGCACGGCCGCCTGGCGATCTTCGAGAGCATGCGCAAGCAGCGCTGGGGCCGACCCGAGGCGCTGGCCACCGCCCAGCGCTACAACGCGCTGGCCCGCGAGCACGGCCTCACGCCGACGCAACTGGCGCTGGCTTTTTGCTACAACAACTGGCGCGTGGCCTCCACCATCCTCGGCGTGACCACCGTGGCCCAGCTGGACGAGTGCCTGGACGCCTGGGGCACGCCGTTCACGCCCGAGCTGCAGGCGGCGGTGGACAAGATCCGCTGGGACAGCCGCGACCCCGCGCAGTAAAAGGAACGCCCCTGCCGCGCCTCGCGCGACCCCCTCAAGGGGGCGATGCCTGCGGTCCCGGCAGAGCCGGTTCCGCGGCCTATCTGGACAAAGCCTGGTATGCCCAAGCCTCGACATGTTTCCGAGACACCCGCCACGGCCTGGCTCAAGGCGAATGGCGTCGTGTACACCGAGCATCCCTACGAGTACCTGGAGCACGGCGGGGCGCAGCACAGCGCGCAGGTGCTGGGCCTGGACCCGTTCGCGGTGGTCAAGACATTGATCATGCAGGACGAGGCCGCCAGGCCGCTGGCGGTGCTCATGCACGGCAACCGCACGGTGTCCACCAAGAACCTGGCGCGCCAGATCGGCGCGAAATCGGTGGAGCCCTGCAAGCCCGAAGTGGCCAACCGCCACAGCGGCTACCTGGTGGGTGGCACCTCGCCCTTTGGACTCAAGCGCGCCATGCCGGTGTTCGTGGAATCGACGGTGCTGGAACTGCCGCGCCTGTGGATCAACGGCGGGCGGCGTGGTTTCCTGGTCGGCATCGATCCGGCCGTGCTGAGCACTCCCCTGGGCGCGAAGCCGGTGCAGTGCGCGCTGGCAGAATGACGCGCGCCCCCCATTCCAACCACAAGAACCGTTGACCGAGGAGATGCCCTTGCAAGCGCTCTATCCCGCGCTGGCCACCGTGGCCGCCTACCTGATCGGGTCCCTGTCCTTCGCGGTGATCGTCAGCCGCCTGATGGGCCTGTCCGACCCGCGCACCTACGGCAGCAAGAACCCCGGCGCCACCAACGTGCTGCGCTCGGGCAGCAAGGCGGCGGCCATCGTCACGCTGCTGCTCGATGCGGTGAAGGGCTGGCTGCCGGTGTTCGTGGTGGCGCACTGGGGCGAGCCTTTCGGCCTGGGCGCGGGCACGGTGGCGCTGGTGGGGCTGGCGGCTTTCCTCGGGCACCTGTATCCCGTGTTCTTCAAGTTCCAGGGGGGCAAGGGCGTGGCCACGGCGGCCGGCGTCATCCTGGGCTTCAACCCCTGGCTGGGCCTGGCCTCGCTGCTCACCTGGCTCATCATCGCCATCTTCTTCCGTTATTCCTCGCTGGCGTCCATCGTCACGGCGGTGTTCGCGCCGGCCTACTACCTGCTGGGCGGCGGCGTGGCCTGGGAGGCCCCGGGCGTGATGGTGCTGGGCCTGGCCGTGATGGCGGTGCTGCTGGTCTGGCGCCACGCCGAGAACATCAACCGCTTGCTGGCCGGCAAGGAAAGCCAGCTCGGAGCCAAGAAGAAATGAGCCAACAAGGGATCCAGCGCGTGGGCATGGCCGCGCGCTACAGCGAAGCCGCCGTGTTCAAGGGCATCGTGTTCCTGGCGGGCATGGTGCCCGAGCGCGGCGACACCGATATCCGCGGCCAGACCGAGGACGTGCTGCAGCAGGTGGAGCAGCGCCTGAAGGAATGCGGCAGCGACAAGTCGCGCATCCTGCGCACCGAGATCTTCCTCACCGACATCCGCGACATCGCGGCGATGAACGAGGTCTGGGACGCCTGGGTGGTGCCCGGCGCCGCGCCGCCACGCGCCACCGTGCAAGCCGCCCTGGCCAACCCGGCGTACCGCATCGAGATCGTGGTGACGGCCGCGCAGGCCTGAGTCAGTAGCGCCGCTCCAGCGTGAGCTGGTCGTTGTTGCGCTGCATCTGGAAGCGCGTGAGGAAGCTGTTGCCCAGCAGCACGAAGGGCATGGGCTGTGGCAGCACGATGGCGGCCACGGCGTGCACCTGGGCGTCGCCCACGCGCACCGAGTCGAGCGTGACGCGGTAGCCCGGCGCGGTGCCGTTGGCCGTCTGCACGCTCACGCGCTGGCCGCGCTGGTAGTCCAGGTTGATGCGCTTGGCTTCCGACTCGCCGATGACGACCTGCGTGGCGCCCGTGTCCACCATGAACTGCACCGCGCGACCGTTGATCTGGCCTTGGGGCATGAAGTGGCCGCTGCCGTCGGCCGTGAGCACCACGCGCTGGGCACCGTTCGCGCCGGCCCCGGTGGCGCCGCCCAGGCTCACGGGCGCTTCGCCCAGGCGCAGGGCCTGGCGCTGGCCGCCGATCTCGACCACGGCCGAGTCGCCCTGCACCGACACCAGGCGAACGCCCTGGTGGGCCTGACCGGCCGCCATGAAGCGCGGCGCGGCGCCGTCGATGACCACCAGGGCCTTGCTGCCCGAGACGCCCGAGAGCGACACCGATTGCGCGACGACGAGGCCGGCCGACCCCATCAGGAAACAGATCAGCAGCGCGCGAAGGGACCGAAACCCAGACGTGCCGCGGAACCGGCTTTGCCGGGCCGCAGGCGCCGCCCCCGGAAGGGGGGGAGCGCCGAAGGCGCTGCGGGGGGGATTCAATTAGTCGCGGAAGTTGTTGAAGGACAAGGGCAGGTCCTTCATCTCGTTCTTGATGATGGCCATGGTGGCCTGCAAGTCGTCGCGCTTGGCGCCGGTCACGCGCACGGCGTCGCCCTGGATGGCGGCCTGCACCTTGAGCTTGCTGGCCTTGATGGCCTGCTGGATCTTCTTGCCGTCTTCGGTGGCGATGCCGTTGCGCACCTTGGCCACCTGCTTGACCTTGTCGCCGCCCATCTTCTCGACCTTGCCCATGTCGAGGAAGCGCACGTCCACGTTGCGCTTGGCCAGCTTGTTGCGCAGCACGTCCTCGATCTGCTGGAGCTGGAAGTCGGCGTCACCGGTGAGGGTGATCTCCTTGTCCTTCAACTCGATCGCGGCGCTCGTGCCCTTGAAATCGAAGCGCGTGCCGATCTCGCGCGCGACCTGATCGACGGCATTCTTGACTTCAACGAGATCGGCTTCTAGGACGGTGTCGAACGAGGGCATGGCGAGGCGGCGGTGGGTGAGAAAATCGCGGCCATGATAGTCGAGAAGCAGGTGCCTCTACAGGCCTACAACAGCTTTGGCATCGTGGCCAAGGCGCACCGCCTCGCGCGCATCCGCGCCGAGGCCGACCTGGCCGAGCTGCGGGCCTCGGACGACTGGCAGCAACTCACCCGCGAGACCCCCCCTTTCGTGCTCGGCGGTGGCAGCAACCTGGTGATCACGGGCGATGTGAGGCCTTTGGTGCTCAAGGTGGAGATCGCGGGCCGGCGCCTGGTGGAGGAAACGCCCAAGGGCTGGCTGGTGGAGGCTGGCGCGGGCGAGAACTGGCACGCCTTCGTGCAGTGGACGCTGGAGCGGGGCTGGCCCGGGCTGGAGAATCTGGCGCTGATCCCCGGTACCGTGGGCGCCTCGCCGGTGCAGAACATCGGCGCCTACGGCGTGGAACTGCAGGACCGTTTCCATTCGCTGGACGCCATCGACCTGCGCTCGGGCGAGGGATTCACGCTGGACGCCGCCCAGTGTGGCTTCGGCTACCGCGACTCGGTGTTCAAGCACCAGCCCACGGATGCGCGCGACTTCGGCCTGGCGGGCCGCGCGCTCATCGCGCGGGTGCGCTTCTGGCTGCCCAAGGCCTGGAAGCCGGTGCTGGGCTATGCCGATCTGGAGCGCAAGATCGCCGAAACCGGCAATACCACGCCGGATGCGCGCACGATCTTCGACTGGATCTGTGGCATCCGGCGCGCCAAGCTGCCGGACCCGGCGGTGATCGGCAACGCGGGCAGCTTCTTCAAAAACCCCACGGTGACGCTGGACCAATGCGCGGACATCATTGCGCGCGAGCCCAAGGTGGTGCACTACCCCATGCCCGATGGCACGGTGAAGTTGGCCGCGGGCTGGCTGATCGACGCCTGCGGCTGGAAAGGGCGCGGCGTGGGCAACGCGGGCGTGTACGACAAGCAGGCCCTGGTGCTGGTGAACCGCGGCGGGGCCACCGGGGGCGAGGTGGTCACGCTGGCGAAGGCGATCCAGACCAGCGTCTATGAGCGCTTCGGCATCCGGCTGGAGCCGGAGCCGGTGGTGATCTGAGTGTTTTCATCCGGAGGAATGACGATGGCTGGCCACCCCGTTTTCTCGATGAAGTTCGCCCGGCTGTACCCGCTGTACGTGCAGAAGGCCGAGCGCAAGCAGCGCACCCGTGAGGAGGTGGACCAGGTCATCGGCTGGCTGACGGGCTACGACGCGGCGGGCCTGCGCCGCCAGATCGAGCAGGGCAGCGACGTCGAGACCTTCTTTGCCCAGGCGCCCGCGTTTCACCCCAACAGCGCGCGGATCCAGGGCCTGGTGTGCGGCGTGCGTGTCGAAGCGGTGGACGACCCGCTGATGCGCAAGATCCGCCAGTTGGACAAGCTGATCGACGAGCTCGCCAAGGGCAAGGCGATGGACAAGATCCTGAGGAATTGAGCGAGGCACACATGAAACCCACCGAACGCGACCTGCTGCTGCAGACCCTGAAGACCCGGTTCGAGAAGCACCACAAGCGCCACAAGGGCATCGCCTGGGACGAGGTGCTGGCGCGGCTGGAGGCGAACCCCGGCGCTCTGTCGTCCCTGCACCGGATGGAGGCATCGGGCGGCGAGCCCGATGTGATCGGGCGCGACAAGGCCTCGGGCGTGTTCCTTTTCTGCGATTGCTCGGCCGAGACGCCCACGGGCCGCCGCAGCCTGTGCTTCGATCGCGAGGCGCTGGACGCGCGCAAGGAGAACAAGCCGCAAGGCAGCGCCATGGAGATGGCCGCCGAGATAGGCATCGAGATGCTCGATGAGGCGATGTACCGCCGGCTGCAGGAGTTGGGCGAGTTCGACCTGAAGACCTCCAGCTGGATCGCCACCCCGAAAGCCGTGCGCGCGCTCGGCGGGGCCCTGTTCTGCGACCGCCGCTACGGCCAGGTGTTCACGTACCACAACGGCGTGCAGTCCTACTATGCGTCGCGCGGCTTTCGGGGGCTGCTGCGGGCCTGATCGCGGCGCGGGCCGGACGGTGGCCCCAAAAGAAAGGCCCGCCAGCTGGCGGGCCTTTCGAGTGGAAGCGGTGGCCCCGCTTCAGTCCTTGCCGAGCTTGAGCATGTCGGTGCCGTCACCGCCGGTCAGCAGGCCGGTGCGGCTGTAGACGCCCAGCTTGCCGCGCGTGTCGGTGATGTCGAGGTTGCGCATGGTCAGCTGGCCGATGCGGTCCAACGGCGTGAAGGGCGCGTCCTCCACCTTCTCCATCGACAGCCGCTCGGGTGCGTAGGTGAGGTTGGGGCTCTCGGTGTT
>NZ_MKSS01000368.1:0-1087 GCF_001897365.1 Hydrogenophaga sp. 70-12 | reverse complement strand
CAAGGTCGCGGGCATCTTCGCGCGCCTCACGCTGCGCGACGGCAAGCCCAAGTACCTGGCCGATGCGCCGCGCTTCATCGCCTACATCCGCGCCACCGCCCACCGCTACCGCGAGCTGGCGCCGCTGCTGCGCCTGATCGACGGGGTGGAGGGCCTGCAGGCGGCCAGCGGCTGGTCCTTCGGCAGGACATGAGGCCACACCCCCGCGGCGCCGCTGGGTGAGTCCGCTTCTCGCACCGCGAAGGGTTCACATGCCACGCTTTTTCTGCGACGCCGCGCTCGCCCCTGGGGCCGAGCTCGCGCTGCCCCCGGGCGCCGCGCGCCACGTGCAGGTACTGCGCCTGCAGCCGGGCGAGGCCATCACCCTGTTCAATGGGCAGGGCGGCCAGTGGTCGGCGCGCATCGCGCGCATGGGCCGCAGCGAGGTCGCGGTGCGGGTGGAGGCGCACGAGGCCATCGAGCGCGAGGCGGCGCGCGAGCTCACGCTGGCCATTGGCATGCCCGCCAACGAGCGCATGGACTGGCTGGTGGAAAAGGCCACCGAGCTGGGCGTGGCGCGGCTCGCGCCGCTGCACACGCAACACGGCGTGCTGCGCCTGTCGGGCGAGCGGGCGCTGAAGAAGCAGGCGCACTGGCGGGCCATCGCGCAGGCCGCCTGCGAGCAGTGCGGCCGCAACCGCGTACCCACCATCGAACCGGTGCGCGACTTCGCGGCCTTCCTGCGCGAGACCGCTGGCGCGCGCGTGGTGCTCTCGCTGGCCGAGGGCGGCGCGCCCGCGCCCCAGGCGCTGGGCGGCAAGGCGCCGCTCACGGTGCTGGTCGGCCCCGAAGGCGGCCTGAGCGCCGCCGAGGACGCGCAGGCCCGCGCGGCGGGCTTCGCCCCCACGCACCTGGGCGCGCGCGTGCTGCGCGCCGAGACCGCGGCCCTGGCGGCGCTGACGCTGGCGCTCGCCTGAGCCCGCGACCCGGCTCAGGTCAGCCGGAACACCGCCACCGCCTCGCTGAGGCGCTCGGCCTGCTCCTTCAGGCTCTGAGCGGCGGCCGCGCTCTGCTCCACCAGCGCCGCGTTCTGCTGCGTCATCTGGTC
>NZ_MKSS01000367.1:0-6416 GCF_001897365.1 Hydrogenophaga sp. 70-12 | reverse complement strand
CCCGCCCGCATCGCCTCGGCCCTGCGTTCCGAAGCGGTGGCCAAGCTGCTGCCGGTCGTGTTCCTCGCGATCGCCATCACCGCGCTGGTCATGATGTTCGTCTGGCAGAACCAGTCGAACTACCGGCCGGTGTTCGGCGCGCGCGAGAGCGTGCCCGCCGCCGACATGATGTCGGTGCTCGACGCCGAAGGCATCGCCTACCGCCTGCACCCTGAAACGGGGCAGGTGCTGGTGTCGGAGTCGAACCTGGGCCGCGCGCGCATGCTGCTGGCCGCGCGCGGCGTGGTGGCCCGCCTGCCCGAGGGCCTGGAGCTCATGGACAAGAGCGACCCGCTGGGCGTGACGCAGTTCGTGCAGGATGTGCGCTTTCGCCGCGGCCTGGAGGGCGAGCTGGTGCAGAGCATCACCGCGCTGGAGCCGGTCAAAAGCGCGCGCGTGCACCTGTCGATCGCGCGTTCCTCGACCTTCGTGCTCAACGCCACGCAGGCCAGCTCGGCCTCGGTGGCCTTGCACCTGCACCCGGGCCGCGAGCTGGAGGCCGAGCAGATCGCCTCCATCATCAAGCTGGTCTCGGGCAGCGTGTCCAACCTCGCGCCCGACCGCGTGACCGTGGTCGACCAGGCCGGGCGCCTGCTGTCCAGCCGGGTCGACATCAAGGCCGGCCTGGACTCCACCGGCTTCGCGAACGAAGCGCAGCGCAAAGCGCAGGACACCCTGCTGCGCAACGCCCACCAGCTGCTGCAGCCGGTGCTGGGCGCCAACAACTACAACGTCAGCGCCTCGGTCGAGCTGCACCAGGACAGCGTGAAGGAAACGCAGGAGCGCTACGAGGGCGATCCGCGCATCACCAGCGAGGCTTCGCGCGAGGAACTCAGCCGCCAGCCGCAGGCCCTGGGCATCCCGGGCTCGCTGAGCAACCGCCCGGCCAACCCCCCGCCAGCCGAGGGCGAGCCGCCCAGCACCGCCGAGCGCAACGCGGCCACGCGCCAGTACGCCTATGACCGCAGCGTCACCACCATCGAGCGCGCGCGCGGCCAGGTGAAAAAAATCAGCGTGGCGGTGGTGCTGAACAACGCCGCCGCGCCCGCCGGCGCGAGCGCCTGGGCGCCGGCCGAGATCGCGCGCATGGAGCAGGTGCTGCGCGGCGGCCTGGGCATCGACACCGCGCGCGGTGACCAGTTGGTGGTCTCGGCCATGGCCTTCCCGGCGCCGCCGCAGGCCGTGGCCTGGTACGCCGAGCCGCAGTCGGTGTTCACGATGGCGGGCTGGGGCCTGAGCGCGCTCGGCGCGCTGCTGGCCTACCTGCTGATCGCGCGCCCGCTGATCCGCCGCTTCACGCGCGAGGCCGCGGCGCCGCGCGAGGTGGGCACGTCCGAGCTGCTGGAGCTGGGCCCGCGCGGCGGCGAGGGCGCTGCGGCGCCGGCCGGGGCCCTGCCCCCCGGATCGGCCGCCGTGGCCGCGCTGCCACAGCCCGAACGGCCCGCGGGCCAGCGCGACTCCATGGGCTCGCTGCTGGAGAACTACAACCTGCCGCCCCCGGGCTCCCCGGTGGATGTGCTGGTCGATCACTTGAAGGACCTCGCGACCAAGGAGCCCGAGCGCGTGGCCGAGGTCGTCAAACAATGGGTGCAGAAGAATGGCCACCAACCCGCCTGAAGCCGGCGCCGAGGACGGCGCCATGACCGCGATCGAGCAGGCCGCGATCGTGCTGCTGAGCATGGGCGAGGCACCCGCCGCCGCCGTGCTGCGCTGCCTGGAGCGCGAGGAACTGCTGGCGGTGACGCAGGCCATGTCCGCCATGAGCGGCATCAAGGTCGATACCGCGCGCAGCGCGCTGCAGCGCTTCTTTGACGACTACCGCGAGCAGAGCGGCCTGCACGGCGCCTCGCGCACCTTCCTGAAAAACTCGCTCGACCTGGCGCTGGGCAGCAGCATCAGCAGCAGCGTGCTCACGCGCATCTATGGCGACGCCATCCGCCCGAAGATGGCGCGCCTGCAGTGGGCCTCGCCGCGCTGGGTGGCCGACCGCATCGCGCAGGAGCACGTGCACATGCAGGCCGTGTTCCTGGCCTTCCTGCCGCCGGCCATGGCCAGCGAGGTCATTGCCAGCCTGCCCGAGGACGGGCGCGACGAGCTCATCGTGCGCGTGGCCCAGCTCGGCCACGTGGAGCACCGCCTGCTGCAGGAGGTGGAGGTGCTGGCCGACGCCTGCCTGCAGAGCCTGGAGACGCAGAGCGCCACCATCGAGGGCGTGAAGCAGGCGGCCGAGATCCTGAACCGCCTGCCGGGCGACAAGGCCCGCATGGTGGAGCAGCTGCGCGAGCGCGACCCCGGCGTGGCCGGTCAGATCGAGCGCAGCATGTACGACTTCTTCATCCTCTCGCGCCAGAGCGAGGAGGTGCTGCTGCGCATCATCGAGGCGGTGCCCATGGAAGAGTGGGCCATCGCGCTCAAGGGCGGCGACAGCGACGTGCGCCGCGCCATCCTGGGCTGCATGCCGCAGCGCCAGGTCAAGACCTTCCAGGACGCGATCCGCCGCACCGGGCCGGTGGCCGCGCGCCGCGTGGAAGATGCGCGCGCCGCCATCATGCGCGAGGTCAAGGCGCTGGCCGACGCCGGTGCGATCGAGGTGCAGCTGTACAGCGAGGCGACGGTCGAATGAGCAGCACGGCAACGAGCGCTTACCGCAGCCATCGATTCCCGCCGCTGGCCGATCGCGAGATCGCCCAGGCGCTGGCCGCCCAGGGCGCGCCCGAGGCCTTGCAGGCCGCGCTGGCCGACGGCCATGCGCGCGGCCTGGCGCGCGGCCACGAGGAAGGTTTCGACAAGGGCCTGGTCGAGGGCCGCGCCATCGGCGAGGCGCAGGGGCGCGAGCGCGGCGAGGCGCTGGGCCGCGCCGAGAGCGAGGCGCAGTTGCTCGCGCGCTGGCAGCGCGTGGCCGCGCCGATGCAGGCCGCCACCGAGGCCCTGCGCCAGGTGCAGGCCGACTACCAGGCCGCGCTGCGCCGCGAGATGGTGGAGCTGGTGGAGCGCGTGGCGCGCCAGGTGATCCGCGCCGAGCTCACGCTCAACCCCACGCAGATCCTCAAGCTCGTCGAAGAGACCCTGCAAAGCATGCCGCCGGCCGTCAGCGCCGTGGAGGTGTTCCTGAACAACGAGGACCTGCGCGCGATCCAGGCCATCGAAGGCGCCGACACGCGCGGCTGGAACCTGATCGCCGATCCCGCGCTGGAGGCCGGCGAGTGCCGCGTCCAGGTGGCCGGCTTCGAGGCCGACGCCGGCTGCCGCCAGCGCCTGCAGGCCTGCATGGGCCAGGTGGCCGCGCAACTGCTCGGGGCGGAAGAGTCCGCGCCGGCCGAGGCGCCCTTGAGCGGGGCCGCCGCGTGATCGCCGAACAGCTGCGCCGCATCGCCGTGCCCGAGGTGTCGGTGTCGACGCCCACCGGCCGGCTGGTGGGCGCCACCGGCCCGCTGCTGCAGGCGCGCGGCGTGCGCCTGCACGTGGGCCAGCGCTGTCGCATCGAGTCGGCCCTGGGCGCCGACATCGAGGCCCAGGTGGTGGGCTTCAAGGACGAGGCTGCGCAGCTCATGGCCTTCAAGCGCACCGAGGGCCTGGCCGCCGGCGCGCGCGTCTGGCCCCTGCCCGGCAACGGCCACCTGCTCATCGGCGAGGCCTGGCTGGGCCGCGTGGTCAACGGGCTGGGCGAGCCCATGGACGGGCGCGGCCGCCTGGCGGGCGAGCACCTGCTGCCCAGCGCGCCGCCCTGGGTGGACCCGCTGCGCAAGCGCCCGGTGGAGGGCGCCATCGACGTCGGTGTGCGCGCCATCAACGGCCTGCTCACGCTGGGCCGTGGGCAGCGCGTGGGTCTGATGGCCGGCTCCGGCGTGGGCAAGAGCGTGCTGCTGGGCCTGATCACGCGCCAGACCGTGGCCGACGTGATCGTGGTCGGCCTGATCGGCGAGCGCAGCCGCGAGGTGCGCGAGTTCATCGACCTCTCGCTCGGCGAGGCCGGTCTGCGCCGCGCCGTGGTGGTGGTGGCGCCGGCGGACGAGTCGCCGCTGATGCGCCTGCGCGCCACCGAGCTGTGCCACACCATCGCCGCGCACTACCGCGACCAGGGTCGCCACGTGCTGCTGCTGGTGGACTCGCTCACCCGCTACGCCATGGCGCAGCGCGAGGTGGCGCTGTCGCTCGGCGAGCCACCGGCCACGCGCGGCTACCCGCCCTCGGTGTTCAGCGCCCTGCCGCAGCTGGTGGAAAGCGCGGGCAACGGCAGCGGCGAGGGCTCCATGAGCGCCATCTACACCGTGCTCGCCGAGGGCGACGACCAGCAGGACCCGGTGGTGGACACCGCGCGCGCCATCCTGGACGGCCACATCGTGCTCTCGCGCGCGCTGGCCGAGCGCGGGCACTACCCGGCCATCGACATCGGCCAGTCCATCAGCCGCTGCATGGGCCTGGTGGCCGGCGCCGACCAGCAGCGCGTGGCGCGCGAGGTGAAGGCCCTGCTGGCGCGCTACCAGCAGGTGCGCGAGCTGCTGCCGCTGGGCGCCTACGTGCCCGGCGCGGACCCCCTGAGCGACCGCGCCGTGGACCTGTGGCCGCGCATCGAGGCGTTTCTTCACCAGGGCACGCAGGAGTCGGCGCCGCTGGACGACTGCCTGCGCCGCCTGATGGAGATCGTCGAATGAATTTGCGCGCGCTGGAACAGGTGGTGCGGCTGCGCGAGCGCGAGCAGGACCGCGTGGGCGCCGTGCTGGCCGAGCAGGAGCGCACGCGCCAGCGTTTCGTCGCCAGCATCGAGCGCCTGGGCGGCCTGCTGGACGAGGCCGGCGCCTCCGGCGCCGCGCCCACGGCCTCGCCCCGGCTGTCGCCGGCGCTGGCCAGCAACCGGGGCGCCTACAAGCTCAGCGTGCTCGACCTGGCCGACCGCCACCGCCACGCCCTGGCCGAGCACGAGTCGCGCATGGACCAGACCCGGCTCGCGCTGCACGACGCCTTCCGCCGCCGCGAGGCGGTGGCGCAGCTGCACGGGCGCCGCGTGGACGAAGGTGAGCGCGCGCTTCAGGTGGCCGAGCGCAAGCGCACCGACGACATCGCCCAGACCGTGTGGATGAGGGGACGCGCGTGAGGCCGCCACCGAAAAAGTCGCGCCGCGAGCTTCAGAAATGCCGCGCCCCGGTCGCCCTGGGCTTCGGAGGCGGCGTTCCGGACCGCCCGCGACCCCTGGAGTAACACGATGGAATTCGATCCCACCACCACCGCGACCCAGCTGGCCACCCTGCTGGTGCAAGGACCGCAGCAGCAGATCGACCGCGAGTCCCAGGTCGCCAAGGCCACGCAGGCGGGGCTGGAGAAGCTGCGCTCGGCCCTGTCCGGCTTCACCACCGCCTTGAGCGGCCTGAGCAGCGTCGCGGGTGGCCTGAAGAAGAACAGCGCCACGCTGAGCGCCGGTGCCGGCGCCACCGCCACGGCCAGCGCCAGCGCGCAGCCCGGCTCCTACAGCTTCTTCGTCGAGCAACTGGCCTCCACGCACCAGATCGCCTACGCCGACCTGCCCGCGGTGCCGGTGGCGCTGGGCGGTCCGCTGGTGGTGCAGCGCGCCGACGGTTCGGCCTTCAACGTCAACCTGCTGGCGGCCGACCAGGACGGCGATGGCAACCTCAACGCCACCGAGATTGCGCGGGCCATCAACCAGGCCAGCGGCAACGAGGGCAAGGTGACCGCCCAGGTGGCCAACACCGCCTCGGGCCCGCAGCTGATCCTGTCGTCCGGCCTGGGCGGAGAGGACGGCGCGATCACCATCGACGCCTCCGGCCTGCCCGACAGCGCGCTCAAGACCTCGCTGGGCGGCGCGCCCACGCAGCTGGCCGCCGCGCGCGACGCCGTCATCTGGCTGGGCGAACAGGGCAGCGGCCTGCGCGTCCAGCAAGGCAGCAACAGCTACACCGGCATCGCCGGCGTGTCGGTCACCTTCACCCAGGCGCACAGCGCGGGCGGAGCGCCGCTTCAGCTCGACGTGGCGGCCGACAAGGCCGGTACCGAAGAGAGCCTGCGCAAGTTCGTCACCGCCTACAACGCGCTGCAGACCGAGCTCAACAACCTCACGAAAACCAGCGAGGACGCCGCCTCGCGCGGGGCCTTCTCCACCGACGCGGGCGTGCGCAACCTGCGCAACCGCCTCAACGACCTGATCCGCCAGGACTTTGGCGGCCTGCGCATCAGCGACCTGGGCATCAGTGCCGACCGCCAGGGCCAGCTCACGCTGGACACGGCGCGGCTGCAGAAGACGCTGACCGCCAACCCCGAGGCGCTGGACACGGTGTTCGGCTCCGCCGCGCTGGGCAAGCGCTCGGGCGTGCTGGGCGCGGTGACCGATCACCTGGAGATCTGGACGAAATCCGGCACGGGCCAGC
>NZ_MKSS01000366.1:0-6416 GCF_001897365.1 Hydrogenophaga sp. 70-12 | reverse complement strand
CCGAGGCCGCGCCGGCCGGGCCGCGCGAGCCCATCGCCCCCGAGTGGTGGCGCGCCTACGGCGACCCCGAACTCGACGCCCTGTTGCGCCGCGTGGCCGAGGCCAATCCCGAGCTCGCGCAGGCCGAGGCGCGCTGGCGCCAGGCCCTGTCGCAGGTGGACGCGGCGCGCGCGCTGGCGCTGCCGCGGCTCGGCGCGGGCGCGTCGGTCACGCGCAGCGGCGGCGGTGCCACCAGCAGCGGCGCCAGCGCCGGCACGCGCCGCCTCTACGACGCCGGCCTGGATCTGTCGTGGACGCCCGACCTCTGGGGCCGCGTCGCGCGCGAGCGCGAGGCCGCCGCGGCCGGCGCCGACGCCCAGGCCGCGCTGCTGGACGCCGGGCGCCTGGCCTTGCAACTGGCCGCCGCGCAAGGCTACGTTCGCCTGCGCGCGCTCGACGCCCAGTTGGCGCTGCAGGCCGAGGCCGATATCGCCTACACGCGCTCGCTGCAGATCACGCGCCTGCAGTACGAGGCCGGCCTGGTCGCGCGCGCCGACGTCATCCAGGCCGACACGCAGCTGCAATCCCTGCGCACGCAGGCCTTCACCCTCCAGCGCCAGCGCGCGCTCGAGGCCAATGCGCTCGCGCTGCTGGCCGGTGCCACGCCCACGGACTTTCCCGTGGCGGCGCGGGAAGGCGCCTTGCCCGCCGTGCCGCCGGTGCCCGCCGCGCTGCCCGCCGAGCTGCTGCGCCGCCGCCCCGACCTGGCCGCCGCCGAGCGCCAACTCGCCGCCGCGCACGCGCGCCTCGGCATCGCGCAGACGGCCTGGCTGCCGGACCTCACGCTCTCGGCCAGCGCCGGCTGGCAGGCGTCGAGCTTCGCCCGCTGGCTCGACACGCCCTCGCGCGTGTGGTCGCTGGGCCCGCGCCTCGCGGCCACGCTGTTCGACGGCGGTGCGCGCCGCGCCAATGAGGCCCTGTTCACCGCCGCCTACGACGAGCAGGCCGCGGCCTGGCGCGCGGGCGTGCTCGCCGCCGTGCGCGAGACCGAGGACGCGCTCGCGCAGCTCGCCACCCTGGCCGAGCAGGAGCGCCAGCAGGCGCGTCTGGTGGAACTGGCCAACGAGAACGAGCGCGTGGTCGGCTACCGCTACGAGGCCGGCGAGATCAGCTTCCTGGAGGTGGCCACCGCGCAGAACCTGGCGCTGTCGGCGCGCCGTGCCGCACTGGACGTGCGGGCCCAGCGGCTGGCGGCGAGCATGGCCTTGGTGGCGGCGCTGGGGGGCGGCTGGCAGCCGCCGCCGTGAGTGCCCATGCCGTGCGGCAGGGCCGCGTCAGGCCAGCTGTCATGGGCCCGTCGGGGGTGCCGAATCCCAGGACCGCACGCACAGCTTGACCGACAGCTCCGGGTCAAACCAAGGGATGGGACCGCCGGGCGCCTGGATCGACAGGCCGAGGACCCGGTCTTCCGGGCGGCTCTCGGCATTGAAGAAGCGCGCCGCCGCTTCGGTGGAGACCAAGGCGGGTGACAACAGGAAGCCGGTCTGGCCCGCCTCGCGCAGGTACCGGAAGTCGGCACTTCCCGTCGGGGTGGCCATCGTCATGCGAAGAGCGGGGGGGCCGGTCAGCACGCCCAGGACCCGCCCGAGCCAGGTGCTGGCGACCTCGATCTCGGCCCAGACCGCTTGATCCGGACCCACCCAGGGAACCAGCACGGGCTGATCGAATTCCACGTCGGACGTGCGGCACACCTCGGACTGGGCCAGCGGCGACGCACGGCGCGTCAACAGCAGGGCGTTCGGTGCCTGCCGGTCCAGCCGGTAGTGCCGGCGGTAGGCACCCAGGGTGAGCGGATCTTCCAGCGCGGCGTAGCGGCCATCGATGGGCTCGACGCTGAACACCACCGACCGCGGCGCCTGCGGGCTGGCGAGGAAGTCCGCGTTGCGCTCGGACATATGGCGGCTGGTCGCGAAATAGGACTGAAAGGCGGGCCGCGTGGCGATCGGCAACCCGGACGCGTACGCCAGACTGAACTCGAAGGGGAAGATATCGATGGGGCCTTCGACATCAGCAAACGGAATGGCCGAGCGCGCCTGCGCGACCGCCATCGCCTGGCGGCGGCCCAGTTCGGCGTTCAGTAGGGTCTCGTAGCCGGGGTCCATCACGCGGCGGATGCGGTCCTCCACGGTGTGGACATACCCATTGATGAACCCTCCCTGGTACAGCGATGCCGTGATGTAGGTGACCAGCGAGGCCGCTGCAACGGCCACTGCCCCGATCACGCGCCGCTGGTTGCGGGTCATGCGGTCGACGCTGGGACTCCAGAGTTGGACCAGGCATACGAAGGCCAGCGCGAGAAACGCGTTGCCGGGGTGGGCGCCATGCCGAACAAAGCCCATCTTGTAGGCGACCAGCAGATACCCCAGCGTGAGGAGGCCCAGCACTGTGCTGGCGGCATGGGTCATGCGCAGGGTCGTCGCGACCAGGACCGCCGCGCCAACGATGAAGGCACCGTGCAGTGCAAACGGCGCGGGCAGTCCCATATCCGCGTTGTAGGCCAGCGAGACATCCACATAGCCGCGCACAAAGTCGGCGAAGCCTGAGACCTGCTGGCCGGACAGCCAGAACAGCAAGACCAGAGACAAGCCGAAACACACGGGGACGACGGGCCTGTAGTCCCGCACGCTGAAGCGGTAGAGGCTCGCCAGGGCAATGGCGGGCACGGTGAAGAACAGGGCATTCGCCTTCACCAGGCAGGCAAACGCCGCGCCGAATGCGAGCAGAACGGACAGCGCGAGTTGCGCCGAATGACCTGGCTGCCTGCGGCACTCATGGTGACACAGCAGCAGGGCCGGCAGAAGCAGGTACACATCCCGCCACATCAGCAGGTGCAGGGTCAGGCCACACCAGGCCAGCAGGGCCCAGGCACTCCGGATGCGCAGTACCGAGAAACAAGCAATGCCCAGGATCAGCAGGTAGACGGCCCGGTAGAGCAGCTTCTCCTGATGGGATGACACGGAGTAAACGGCCGATTCAATGAAGGACAAAGGTCCGTAGTTGAATAGGATCTGGCTTCCGTGTTGAAGCCGGTTCTCGTGGGCGTACACCAGCATCGCATGCCAGGACAGATCGAGCCCGCGCATGGACGGTGCATAGATCACATCGAGCAAATAGGCCAAAACGAACAGCGTTCCAAACACCGGCACGGCGAAAGAGAATATTCGGGCTTTCATTTCATCGTGCTGTCGATCGATCGCTGACTAATGTTTGAAAAGCCCGCGTGAGTTTTCTGTGCCAGCGATTGGGCTGGGCGGCGCGCATGGTAGCATCGGCCGAATGCCTCTACGCCACCTCCCAATTGCAATGCTATTTCGAGACATCTGGCGTCAATGCATTTCCCCTGACATCTGTTCGAGTCCATTCATGCAATGTGTTGGTGATGGCCTCATCCGGGCCTTCGGCCGCGCCATGGCAGTCGGGTCGGAGAGGCGCGCCGCCTGGCTGAACCACGAATGCGTTGTGGCCGGGGCAGCCTGATGGAGTTGCACGGCTGGGGTCGCTATCCGAGGCAGGAAGCCCGGGTGGTCGAGCCCTTGTCGAGACAGCAGTGCCTGCGTGCGGTGCCCGACGCCCTGCCACTCATTGCGCGCGGACGGGGCCGCAGCTACGGCGACAGCGCGCTGGGACCACGGGTTCTTTCAACACGCTACCTGGATCAGCTTCATGCCTTTGATCCGGAGACGGGTTTGCTGTCCTGCGCCGCGGGCACTTCGCTGGACGACATTCTGCGAACCTTTGTCCCCCGTGGCTGGTTCCTGCCGGTCATGCCCGGCACACGCTTCATCACCGTGGGCGGTGCCATTGCCAGTGACGTTCATGGAAAGAACCACCACCGCGATGGCACGTTCAGCGCGCATGTGGCGTCCCTTCAGATTCTTTTGGGGAATGGGGAGTGTGTCGGTGCTTCCCCATCGGACAAGGCCGAGCTGTTCCACGCCACCTGTGGCGGGATGGGGCTGACCGGCGTCATCGTGTCCGCCGTGTTGCGGCTCAAGCGAATCGCCGCCAGCGATGTCCTGGAGACACGGATCAAGGCACCCAGCCTCGACGCCGTGCTCGAGGCATTTGATGCGCATGCCGCAAGCGCCTACTCGGTCGCCTGGATCGACTGCATGGCGCGCGGCGCCAGCCTGGGGGGCTCCATTCTGGTGACGGCTGAGCCGTGCGCTGATGGCCCGCTGGTGGCCCGGCAGGTCAAGGCCCCTGGCGTTCCCGTTGAAATGCCTTCGGGCCTGCTCAATCGCTCGGTGGCCAGGGCGTTCAATGCCACGTATTACCGGCGGGCACGCGCGCGGGCGCAAACGAAACGAAAGCCGTTCGAGTCATTCTTTGCGCCATTGGATGCGATGGCCGGGTGGAGTGGCTGGTATGGCCGACCGGGATTCCTGCAGTACCAGTTGGTGCTGCCCAAGGCGGCGGGCGCAACCGGATTGCGGGACATACTCCAACGCATTGGCCAGTCCGAACGGGGCGCCTTCCTCGCCGTCCTGAAACTGTTTGGCGACGCGAACGCCAATCCGTTGAGCTTTCCCATGAAGGGGTACTCGCTGGCGGTGGATTTCAAGGCGGAAGGGCCCGTCTTCGAACTGCTCGACGGCTTGGACGGCATCGTCACCGCGCTCGGCGGGCGACTCTATCTCGCCAAGGACGCTCGGATGAGCGAAGCCACGTTCAAGGTGGGGTACCCCCGGTGGCAGGCGTTCGAGGAGGTACGCGCACGCTGGCACGCCCATGGCAAATTCATGTCGGCCCAGTCCCGCCGGCTGGGTCTGGCCTGAGCGATGCGCCCGGCCCCGCAACGCCCTGCACGTTCATCCCCAGTCCTCGAAACATGAGCAGGATCTTGATCATCGGTGCGACATCGGCCATAGCGAAGGCGACCGCGCGCCTGTGGGCGTGCGAAGGCCATGCGCTCTACCTGGTCGGGCGCGACGTGGACCATCTGCACGAGGTCGCGGACGATCTGAGGGTCCGTGGCGCTCGATCGGTCGCCTGTGCTGCCCTGGACGTGAACGACCTGGCACGGCATGCCGAGGTGATCGACGCCGCCGCCGGCGCGCTGGGGGGGCTCGACGTGGCCCTCATCGCCCACGGCACGCTGGGGGATCAAAAGGCCTGTGAGCAAGACGTCCGGATCGCGCTCCAGGAACTGAACACCAACGCCATCAGCGTCATCTCACTGCTCACGCACCTGGCCAACCGGTTCGAAGCGCAACGGCACGGCTCGATGGTCGTTCTCGGTTCGGTGGCCGGCGAACGTGGCCGGCAGTCCAACTACGTGTACGGCACCGCGAAAAGCGCGGTGGCGACGTTCCTGCAAGGCGTGCGCAACCGCTTGCACCCGTCCGGCGTCCAGGTGCTGACGATCAAGCCTGGGTTCGTGGACACGCCGATGACGGCCGCCTTTGACAAGAAGGGGCCGCTTTGGAGTCCCCCGGACGCCATCGCCCGTGCCATTCTCCGCGGGGTGGCCAGGCGACGCGATGTCGTTTACGCGCCGTGGTACTGGTGGGGCGTGATGCTGGTTATCCGATCGATTCCCGAGCGCCTCTTCAAAAGACTGTCGCTCTGAGCCGTCCAGCCGGTGCCTCCCCGACAATGCGCGGCGTGGTGACCGCTGCCTGTGGCCTGGCCAGCGGCGCCCGCGAGAGGCACCCATGGAACTGAGGCAACTGCGCTACTTCGTCCGCATCGTCGAGCTCGGCGCCATGAGCCGCGCGGCGGCGGAACTCGACATGGTCCAGTCCGCGCTGAGCCAGCAGATCAGCCGGCTGGAAAGCGAGCTCAGCACGCGTCTGCTGCAGCGCACGCCGCGCGGCGTGTTGCCCACCGAGGCCGGCATGGCCTTCTTCCGCGAGGCCAAGCTCACCCTGCGCCACGCCGAGCAGGCCGCGCGCGCCGCGCAGGCCGCGCGCCTGTCGGGCTCCGTCAGCGTGGGCCTGGCGCCCACCACGGCGGCCGTGCTGGGCCTGCCGCTGATGCAGGCCATGCGCGAGCGCTACCCCGACGTGCGCCTGCACCTGGTGGAGGGCATGTCCGGCCATCTCGCGGCCCAGCTCAAAGCGCGCGAGCTCGACCTCGCCGTGCTGTTCGATCCGCGCGCGGGACAAGGTGGCCCCGTGCCGGGGGACCGCTTGATGGACCGCCAGCCCCTGTTCACCGAGGACATCTTCCTCGTCACGCAGGCCAGGCGGCGGCGACGCAAGCGCCTGGCGCTCGCCGACCTCGGCGACGAGCCCCTGATCCTGCCCACGCACCCGCACGGCCTTCGCCTGACGCTCGACGCCGCCTTCGCGCGTGCCGGCATCCGCCCCCAGGTGGTGATGGAGGTGGACTCCTTGTCCATGGTGATGGCCGCCGTGGACGCCGGCCTGGGC
>NZ_MKSS01000365.1:0-1048 GCF_001897365.1 Hydrogenophaga sp. 70-12 | reverse complement strand
GGGTTCACCACCCTCGGGAACGTTGGCGTCGTTTTCGACGATGCGCTGCAGGCCGGAGAGTTCGTCGCCATCGTCCAGCGAGATCAGCGTCACGCCCTGCGTGGCGCGGCCCATTTCGCGGATCTCGGCGACGCGGGTGCGCACCAGCACGCCCTTGTCGGTGATCAGCATGATCTGGTCGTCGGTGTGCACCAGCGTGGCGGCCACGACCTTGCCGTTGCGCTCGCTCTGCTGGATGGCGATCATGCCTTTGGTGCCTCGGCCATGGCGCGTGTACTCGCCGATCGGGGTGCGTTTGCCGTAGCCGTTGACGGTGGCGGTGAGCACGCTCTGCGTCTCGTCCTCGGCCACCAGCATGGCGATCACGCTCTGGCCGTCCTCCAGCATCATGCCGCGCACGCCGCGCGCGTTGCGGCCCATGGGGCGCACGTCGTTCTCGTCGAAGCGCACGGCCTTGCCGCCGTCGGAGAACAGCATCACGTCGTGACGGC
Organism: Hydrogenophaga sp. 70-12; assembly: GCF_001897365.1. Lineage (NCBI taxonomy): Bacteria > Pseudomonadati > Pseudomonadota > Betaproteobacteria > Burkholderiales > Comamonadaceae > Hydrogenophaga > Hydrogenophaga sp. 70-12. Next base: position 557 of record NZ_MKSS01000365.1, on the reverse strand, counting down.
CGTCGGTGAGCGCGGCGCCGATGAGGTAGTCGCCTTCGTCCAGGTCGACGGCGATGATGCCGGCCTTGCGCGGGTTGCTGAATTCGTCGAGCGCGGTCTTCTTGACCGTGCCGCCCGCCGTGGCCATGAACACGTAGTGGTCGGCGGGGAAGCTGCGGAACTCCCCGGTGAGCGCCAGCACCACGTTGATCTTCTCGCCCTCGGCCAGCGGGAACATGTTCACGATGGGCTTGCCGCGCGAGCCGCGCGAGCCGCTGGGCACCTCCCAGACCTTGAGCCAGTACAGGCGGCCGCGGTTGGAGAAGCACAGGATCCAGTCGTGCGTATTGGCGATGAAGAGCTGGTCGACCCAGTCGTCTTCCTTGGTGGCCGTGGCCTGCTTGCCGCGCCCGCCGCGCTTTTGCGAGCGGTATTCGTTGAGCGGCTGGCTCTTGATGTAGCCCGAGTGGCTCAGCGTGACGACCATGTCGGTCGGCGTGATCAGGTCCTCGGTGGCCAGGTCCTGGGCGTTGTGCTCGATCTCGCTGCGGCGCGCGCCCAGCTTGGTCTGGCCGAAC
>NZ_MKSS01000364.1:0-6674 GCF_001897365.1 Hydrogenophaga sp. 70-12 | reverse complement strand
CTGGAGCGGCTGGAGCCCGGCGGCGTGGCGGCGCGCTTCCTGCGAGGCGGCGCTCCTTCGCTCGAGGCGCAGTTGTGCAACCTGGCCGACGAGATCGCCTACAACGCGCACGACATCGACGACGGCGTGCGCTCGGGCCTGCTCTCGCTGGAGCAGCTCGAATCCGTGGAGCTGTTCGACCACTACCGCCGCCAGGCCCTGCGGGAGCACCCGCAGTTGCAGGGGCGCCGGCTGTTGTTCGAGAGCATCCGCCGCATGCTGAGCGACCAGGTCTACGACGTGATCGCCGCCACGCGCGAGCGCCTGCGACACTCGGGCGTCGCCTCGGCCGACGAGGCGCGCACCCAGGCGGCCCTGGTGGCTTTCTCCGACCCTATGCGCGAGCGCAGCCGCGCGCTCAAGGCCTTCCTGTTTCGCAACCTCTACCGCCACCCGCAGGTGGTCGAGACCACCGGTCGCGCACGCCAGGTGATCGGCGATCTCTTCGGGCGCTACCTGGCCGAGCCCGGCGAGATGCCCGAAGCCCATGGGCAACGCCGGCACATCGAGCGCGCGGTGGCCGACTACATCGCTGGCATGACCGATCGTTTCGCCATCCGCGAGCACGAGCGCCTGTTCGGCTCGGTACTGTTTCCATGACTGCCACACCACCGCCCGAGTCCCGTCCCGTTCGTGCCGCCGCTCTGGTCGTGGCGGTGGGCGTCACCTGCGCCCTGCACATCGGCAAGCTGCCCGTCGCCATTCCTGCGTTGCAGGCCGGGCTGGGCGTGAGCCTGGTGCAGGCGGGCTTCCTGCTTTCGCTCGTGCAATTGGCCGGCATGGCGCTGGGCCTGTTCGTGGGCTTGGCGGCCGACCGCATCGGGCCGCGCCGGATCATGCTGGTCGGCCTGGTGGCCCTGGCCCTGGGCAGCGCCTGGGGCGCGACGGCCGGTTCGCCGGCCGACCTGCTGGCCTCGCGCGCATTGGAAGGCCTGGGGTTCCTGCTCGCCGTGCTGCCGGCGCCGGGCCTGATCCGCCGCCACGTGGCCGAGCCGCGCCTGCTGGCCAAGGCCTTGGGCTGGTGGGGTGCCTACATGCCGCTGGGCACGGCCCTGGCGTTGCTGTTCGGCGCGCCGGTCATCGAGTGGCTCGGGTGGCGCGCCGTCTGGTTGGGTCTGACAGCCTGCTCGCTGCTGGCGCTGGTGGCCTTGTGGCGCGGCTTGCCGTCCGACGCGGCACTGGCGGGGCAGGGCGCGCCGCTGGGCCCGCGCCTGCGCCGCACGCTGGGTGCGCCTGGGCCCTGGCTGGTGGCCGTGGCGTTCTTCCTCTACTCGGGGCAGTGGCTGGCGGTTGTGGGCTTCCTGCCCACCATCCTGGCCCAGGCCGGCGTGAGTGGTTTGCTGGCGGGCCTGCTCAGCGCGGCCGCGGCGGCGGTGAACATGGGCGGCAACATCGGGGCTGGCCGCTGGATCGCGCGCGGCGGCCGCCCCCGCTTTGTGATGGGCTTTGCCTACCTGGCCATGGGCCTGGGGGCCCTGTTGGCCTTTGGCTTGAAGGGCGCACCTGTGGTGCAGTACCTCGCTGTGCTGGCCTTCTCGGGCCTGGGCGGGCTCATTCCAGGCACCCTGTTCGGCTTGGCGGTGCGCCTGGCGCCGGGTGAAGACACCATCTCCACGACGGTGGGCTGGATGCAGCAGCTTTCGGCGCTGGGGCAGTTTGTCGGACCGCCGTTCGTGGCCTGGGTGGCTACGCAGGTGGGCGGGTGGCAGCTCACCTGGGTCGTCACCGGCGCGGCTTCTCTGCTGGGTCTCTGGGTGGCGCACCGCATCCAGCGCACGCTCCCGGCTTGACGGTGGTTGGCCCGCGGGGACCCGTGCGCGCCCATGCTTTAATTGGGGTCAGATTCCAATTGAATGAAGCGCCATGGCCCGATTGCCCCGTTTGACCGTCGCTGGCTACCCGCACCACATCATCCAGCGAGGCAACAACCGCCAGGTCATCGTGCGCGACGACGAAGACCGGGACGCCCTGCTCGAACTGATCACGGCCCGCGCTCGCCAACACGGCGTGGCGCTGCACGCCTGGGTGCTGATGGACAACCACTTCCACCTGCTGGCCACACCGGAAACGGTGGAGGGAGTCCCCCGCTGGATGCAGGACGTTGGCCGCAGTTACGTGCGCCGCTTCAACGACCGCCACCAGCGCACGGGGACTCTGTGGGAAGGGCGCTACAAATCCACGCTGGTTCAGACCGAGCGCTACCTCCTGGCCTGCATGGCCTACATCGAGCTCAATCCGGTGCGCGCCGGCATGGTCGCGGAGCCGCGGCAGTACCCCTGGTCCAGCCACCTGCACCACATTGGGCAGCGCGTGGACCGTCACCTCACGCCGCACCCCGTCTACTGGGCCTTGGGCAACACGCCTTTCGCGCGGGAGGCCGCGTATGCCGAGTGGGTGCGGACAGGCCTCGGCGCGCAGCAGCAAAAGGCCATCACCGACGCCTCTTTGCATGGTTGGGCCTTGGGTGACGAGCGCTTCACCGAGGAATTGCAGAAGCAGACGGCCCGCCGGGTGTCGCGCGCGGCGCGGGGTCGCCCGCCGGGGGCGCTTGCACCCAAGACCGAGGGCTGATCGCGCGCGAGAGCGTGTCGCTATCGGCTTTTTTAATATGTCCCCAATTATTTTTGAGAGTCATTGGTCGGCTGATTAATTGGAATCTGACCCCATTTAAAATGCTTGGCACGCATGGTGCAATGCAATAAGCTCCGCGGTCCGACGGATTCGCCCCACAGACGAGAAGGAAGCGCGCCATGAACACGGCTGCCGAGAAAGCGCATTTGCAACAGCACGGCCTCTATGACCCGGCGAACGAGCACGACGCCTGCGGCGTTGGCTTCGTGGCCCACATCAAGGGCGAAAAGAGCCACGCCATCGTCGAGCAGGCGCTCAAGATCCTGGAGAACCTGGACCACCGCGGCGCGGTGGGCGCCGACAAGCTGATGGGCGATGGCGCGGGTCTGCTGATCCAGATGCCCGATGCGCTGTACCGGGCCGAGATGGCCGCGCAGGGCGTGACGCTGCCGCCCGCTGGCGAGTACGGCGTGGGCATGATCTTCATGCCCAAGGAACACGCCAGCCGCCTGGCCTGCGAACAGGAGATGGAGCGCGCCATCGCCGCCGAAGGCCAGGTGCTGCTGGGCTGGCGCGAGGTGCCCGTGAACGCCGACATGCCCATGTCGCCCACGGTGCGCGCCAAGGAGCCGATCATTCGCCAGGTTTTCATCGGCCGTGGCAACGACGTGATCGTGCAGGACGCGCTGGAGCGCAAGCTGTACGTGATCCGCAAGACCGCCAGTGCCGCCATCCAGCGCCTCAAGCTCACGCACTCCAAGGAGTATTACGTGGTGAGCATGAGCAGCCGCACCGTGGTCTACAAGGGCCTGCTGCTGGCTGACCAGGTGGGCACCTACTTCAAGGACCTGCAGGACCCGCGCTGCGTGTCGGCCCTGGGCCTGGTGCACCAGCGCTTCTCCACCAACACCTTCCCCGAGTGGCCGCTGGCCCACCCGTATCGCTACGTCGCGCACAACGGCGAGATCAACACGGTCAAGGGCAACTACAACTGGATGAAGGCGCGCGAGGGCGTGATGAGCTCGCCCGTGCTCGGCGCCGACCTGCACAAGCTCTACCCGATCAGCTTCGCGCACCAATCTGACACCGCCACGTTCGACAACTGCCTCGAGCTGCTGACCATGGCGGGCTATCCGCTGTCGCAGGCCGTGATGATGATGATCCCGGAGCCCTGGGAGCAGCACACCACCATGGACCCGCGCCGCCGCGCGTTCTACGAGTACCACGCAGCCATGCTGGAGCCCTGGGACGGCCCCGCCTCCATCGTGTTCACCGACGGCCGCCAGATCGGCGCCACCCTGGATCGCAACGGCCTGCGCCCCTCGCGCTACTGCGTCACCGACGACGACCTGGTCATCATGGCCTCGGAATCCGGTGTGCTGCCCGTGCCCGAGAACAAGATCGTGCGCAAGTGGCGCCTGCAGCCCGGCAAGATGTTCCTGATCGACCTGGAGCAGGGCCGCATGATCGACGACGAGGAGCTCAAGGCCAACCTCGCCAACAGCAAGCCCTACAAACAGTGGATCGACAACCTGCGCATTCGCCTCGACGACGTCGAGCACCCGGTGGCCGGCGAGGCCGCGCAGGAGTTGCCCGTGGCGCAGACGGAACCCCAAGCCGCTGGCGTGGAGCGCGTGTCGCCCGAGCTGCTGGACCGCCAGCAGGCCTTCGGCTATACGCAGGAGGACATCAAGTTCCTCATGAGCCCCATGGCCGCCAACGGCGAGGAGGGCATCGGCTCCATGGGCAACGACAGCCCGCTGGCCGTGCTGTCGAGCAAGAACAAGCCGCTCTACAACTACTTCAAGCAGCTGTTCGCGCAGGTCACGAACCCGCCGATCGACCCGATCCGCGAAGCGATCGTGATGTCGCTGGTGTCCTTCATCGGCCCCAAACCCAACCTGCTCGACATCAACCAGGTCAACCCGCCCATGCGCCTGGAGGTGAGCCAGCCCGTGCTGGACTTCGCCGACATGGCCAAGCTGCGCAACATCGACGCCGTGACGCAGGGCAAATTCCGCAGCGTCACGCTGGACATCACCTACCCCGCGAGCTGGGGCCGCGAGGGCGTGGAGGCCAAGCTGGCCTCGCTGTGTGCGGCCGCGGTGGACGCGATCAAGGGTGGCAAGAACATCCTCATCATCAGCGACCGCGGCATCGGCCCGGCGCAGGTGGCCATTCCCGCGCTGCTGGCGCTCTCGGCCATCCACCAGCACCTGGTGCGTGAAGGCCTGCGCACCAGCGCTGGCCTGGTGGTGGAAACCGGCACCGCGCGCGAGGTGCACCACTTCGCCGTGCTCGCCGGCTACGGTGCCGAGGCCGTGCACCCCTACCTGGCGATGGAGACCTTGGTGGCCATCCACAAGGACCTGCCGGGCGATCTGAGCGCCGACAAGGCCATCTACAACTACACCAAGGCGATCGGCAAGGGCCTGTCCAAGATCATGTCCAAGATGGGCGTGAGCACCTACATGAGCTACTGCGGCGCCCAGCTGTTCGAGGCCATTGGCCTCAACAGCGACACCGTGGCCAAGTACTTCACCGGCACCGCCAGCCGCGTGGAAGGCATCGGGGTGTTCGAGATCGCCGAGGAAGCCATCCGCATGCACAAGGCCGCCTTCGGCGACGACCCGGTTCTGGCCACCATGCTGGACGCCGGCGGCGAGTACGCCTGGCGCACGCGCGGCGAAGAGCACATGTGGTCGCCCGACGCCATCGCCAAGCTGCAGCACAGCACGCGCGCCAACAGCTGGAACACCTACAAGGAATACGCCCAGCTCATCAACGACCAGAGCCGCCGCCAGATGACGCTGCGAGGCCTGTTCGAATTCAAGCTGGACCCGAGCAAGGCCATCCCGCTGGACGAGGTCGAGCCCGCCAAGGAGATCGTCAAGCGCTTTGCCACCGGCGCCATGTCGCTGGGCTCCATCAGCACCGAGGCGCACGCCACCCTTGCCGTGGCCATGAACCGCATCGGCGGCAAGAGCAACACCGGCGAAGGCGGCGAGGACGAGCGCCGCTACCGCAACGAGCTCAAGGGCATCAAGATCACCAAGGGTGAGACGCTCAAGTCCATCATCGGTGAGGACGTGGTCGAGGTCGACTTGCCGCTGGAAGACGGCGACAGCCTGCGCTCCAAGATCAAGCAGGTGGCATCGGGCCGTTTCGGCGTCACCGCCGAGTACCTGCAGAGCGCGGACCAGGTGCAGATCAAGATGGCCCAGGGCGCCAAGCCCGGCGAGGGCGGCCAACTGCCCGGCGGCAAGGTGTCCGAGTACATCGGCAAGCTGCGCTACTCGGTGCCGGGCGTGGGCCTGATCAGCCCGCCGCCGCACCACGACATCTACTCCATCGAAGACCTGGCTCAGCTCATCCACGACCTGAAGAACGTGGCGCCGCACGCCAGCATCAGCGTCAAGCTGGTGTCGGAAGTGGGCGTGGGCACCATCGCCGCGGGCGTGGCCAAGTGCAAGGCCGATCACGTGGTGATCGCCGGCCACGACGGTGGCACCGGCGCCTCGCCCTGGTCGTCCATCAAGCACGCGGGCAGCCCCTGGGAGATCGGCCTGGCCGAGACCCAGCAGACCCTGGTGCTCAACCGCCTGCGCAGCCGCATCCGCGTGCAGGCCGACGGCCAGATGAAGACCGGCCGCGACGTGGTCATCGGCGCCATGCTGGGCGCGGACGAATTCGGCTTCGCCACCGCGCCGCTGGTGGTCGAGGGCTGCATCATGATGCGCAAGTGCCACCTCAACACCTGCCCGGTGGGCGTGGCCACGCAGGACCCGGTGCTGCGCAAGAAGTTCTCGGGCAAGCCCGAGCACGTCGTCAACTACTTCTTCTTCGTCGCCGAGGAAGCGCGCCAGATCATGGCGCAGCTGGGCATCCGCACCTTTGACGAGCTGATCGGCCGCGCCGACCTGCTCGACACGCGCGCCGGCATCGCCCACTGGAAGGCGCGCGGCCTGGACTTCAGCCGCCTGCTGGCCTTGCCCGCCGTGCCGGCCGACGTGCCGCGCCTGCACACCGAGCAGCAGGACCACGGCCTGCACAAGGCGCTGGAC
>NZ_MKSS01000363.1:0-6552 GCF_001897365.1 Hydrogenophaga sp. 70-12 | reverse complement strand
GGAATGTCAGGGGCGAACGGGGCAAATTCTATCGACTGGGTTGGCCGAGCCCCTGTTATCGGATTTTCTTTGCCGGAATTTACCGGTCATTTACCGGAGGCTGAGATGTATTTGCTGGGTCTGGGCATCGCGCTCTTGCTGATGAAATACCTGGAATTCGGCCCGGTCGCCGAATGGTCCTGGTGGATCGTGCTGGCCCCGTTCGCGCTGGCCGCGGCCTGGTGGGCCTGGGCCGACTTCTCGGGCTACACCAAGCGCAAGGCCGTGGAAAAGATGGACCAGAAGAAGCGCGACCGCCTCGACAAGCAGCGCGAGGCGCTGGGGATCAAGACGGGCAGGCGCCGCTGAGGCAGCGCCCGCCGCTCGCGTCGGCTCAGAAGTTGTCGAGCACCGCGCCCTTGCTGGCGCTGGCCGCGTTGAACGCGAACTTGGCCTGCACGCCGCGCGTGTAGCGCGGGGCCGGCGCTTTCCAGGCGGCGCGGCGTTTCGCCAGCTCGGCCTCGGCCACGTTGAGTTCCAGCACCAGCTGGTGGGCGTCGATGGTGATGGAGTCGCCCTCGTGCACCAGCGCAATGTTGCCGCCCGCGGCGGCCTCGGGGGCCACGTGGCCCACCACCATGCCCCAGGTGCCGCCGCTGAAGCGGCCGTCGGTGATCAGGCCCACGCTTTCGCCCAGGCCGGCACCGATCAGCGCGCCCGTGGGCGCCAGCATCTCCGGCATGCCGGGGCCGCCCTTGGGGCCCAGGTAGCGCAACACCATCACGTCGCCGGCCTTGATCTTGCCGTCCAGGATGGCCTGCAGCGCGGACTGCTCGTCGTCGAACACGCGCGCCGGGCCGGTGATCACCGGGTTCTTCAGGCCGGTGATCTTGGCCACCGCGCCCTCGGGCGAGAGGTTGCCCTTGAGGATGGCCAGGTGGCCCTGGGCGTACATGGGATCGTTGATCGGGCGGATCACGTCCTGGTCCTTGCGCGGTTCGTCGGGCACGTCCTTCAGCACCTCGGCGATGGTCTGGCCGCTGATGGTCAGGCAGTCGCCGTGCAGCAGGCCGGCCTTGAGCAGGATCTTCATCACCTGCGGGATGCCGCCGGCGTTGTGCAGGTCCACCGCGAGGTATTTGCCGCTGGGCTTGAGGTCGCACAGCACCGGCGTGCGCTGGCGGATGCGCTCGAAGTCGTCGATGGACCATTCCACGCCGGCCGCGTGCGCGATGGCCAGGAAGTGCAGCACCGCGTTGGTGGAACCGCCGGTGGCCATGATCACGGCCACGGCGTTCTCGATCGCCTTCTTGGTGACGATGTCGCGCGGCTTGATGTCTTTCTTGATGGCTTCGATCAGCACCTTGGCCGATTCCTTGGCCGAGTTCTGCTTCTCGTCGTGGGGGTTGGCCATGGTGGACGAGTAGGGCAGGGAAATGCCCAGGGCCTCGAAGGCCGAGCTCATGGTGTTGGCGGTGTACATGCCGCCGCAGGAGCCGGTGCCGGGAATGGCGTGCTGCTCGATGTCCTTGAGTTCCTGGTCGCTGATCTTGCCGGCCGCGTTCTGGCCCACGGCCTCGAACACGCTGACGATGTTGAGGTCCTGGCCCTTCCACTTGCCCGGCAGAATGGTGCCGCCGTAGACGTAGATGGCCGGCACGTTGGCGCGCAGCATGCCCATGAGGCCGCCGGGCATGTTCTTGTCGCAGCCGCCGACGACGACCACGCCGTCCATCCACTGGCCTTGCACGCAGGTCTCGATGCAGTCGGCGATGACCTCGCGGCTGACCAGCGAGTACTTCATGCCTTCGGTGCCCATGGCCATGCCGTCGGAGATGGTGGGCGTGCCGAAGATCTGCGGATTGCCACCGGCTTCCACGATGCCCTGCACGGCCGCGTCGGCGAGCTTCTGCAGGCCGCTGTTGCAGGGGGTGATGGTGCTGTGCCCGTTGGCCACGCCCACCATGGGCTTGCCGAAGTCGCCTTCCTTGTAGCCCATGCCGTAGTACATGGAGCGGTTGGGCGCGCGCGATTTGCCCTGGGTGATGTTGTCGCTGCGCAGAACCTGTCGGGGGGTCTTGTCGGCCATGTCGTCTCTCTCGGGTCTCGTGGGAAGGAGGGGAAAGCTTCGCAGTATGCGCCAGCGCCGCAGGGGCATCCAATCGGATCGGCTGGGCTCATTGATATGCTGGGCTTATGAACAAAGGACAAAACCCGCAGCGCGGCGAATGGCGACAATGGCGCCAGTTCGCCGTGCTGGCCGAGGAGCTGCACTTCGGCCGCGCAGCGGCGCGGCTGCACCTCACGCAGCCCGCGCTGACGCAGGCCATCGCCTCGCTGGAGGCGGCGCTGGGCGTTCGCCTGTTCGAGCGCAGCCGCCGCCAGGTGGCCCTGAGCGCGGCGGGCGAGGCCTTGCTGCCCGAGGTGCGCGAGCTGCTGCGCCGGGCGCAGGCGCTGCCCGCGCTGGCGCGTTCGGCGGCGCAGGGCGAAAGCGGGCGGCTGCGCATCGCCTTTGTCTCCACCGTGGGCTTCAGCCTGCTGCCACCCTGGGTGCGGGCGTTTCGAGAGCGCTGGCCAGGGGTGGCGTTGGAGCTGATCGAGGCCACGGGCGACGTGCAGCGCGATCTCATCGCCCGCGGCGACCTGGACGCGGGCTTCGTGCTGCACGCGCCGGGCGACAGCGCTCCGGGCCTGCAGCACTGGGCCCTGGTGACGGAGCCGCTGGTGCTGGCCTTGCCCGAGGCGCACCCGCTGGCGGCGCGAACGCGCCTGTCGCTCGCGGCGGTGGCGGACGAGCCGCTGGTGATGTTCCCGCGCCGCATCCTGCCCGAGGTGTTCGACGAACTCACGCGCCTGTACCGCGCCGCCGGGCGCGAGCCTCGGGTGGCGCAGGAGGCGATCCAGATGCAGACCATCGTGAACCTGGTGTCGGCCGGGCTGGGTCTGGCCTGGGTGCCGCAGAGCGTGCGGCAATTCCAGCGGCCCGGCGTGGTCTATCGCCCCGTGGTTCTGCCGCGCGGCCAGGCCGTGCCGCAGTGCGAGACCAGCCTGGTCTGGCGCGACGCTGCGCTCAGCCCGGCGCTGCAGCGCTTCATCGATGCCGGGCGTTCACAATAGCCGCATGCTGCAACACCCCCAGATTGACCCCGTGGCCCTGCAGATCGGGCCGCTCGCCATCCACTGGTACGGCCTGACCTACCTCGCGGCCTTCGCGCTGTTCTTCTGGCTCGGCCGCTTGCGTCTGCGCCACGAGCCGTACGCCAGCATCACCCAGCCGCGCCCCTGGGAAGCGCGCGACGTGGAGGACATCCTGTTCCTCGGCGTGCTGGGCGTGGTGGCGGGCGGTCGCCTGGGCTACTGCCTGTTCTACCAGCCGGCCTACTACCTGCAGCACCCGCTGGAGGTGTTCTACGTGTGGCAGGGCGGCATGAGCTTTCACGGCGGGCTCATTGGCGTGATGCTGGCCATGGTCTGGTACGCGCGAAGCCGCGGCCGGCCTTTCTTTCAGGTGATGGACTTCGTCGCGCCCTGCGTGCCCACGGGCCTCGCGGCCGGTCGCGTGGGCAACTTCATCAATGGCGAACTGTGGGGCCGCGTGGCCGATCCCTCGTTGCCCTGGGGCATGGTGTTCCGCGGCGCGGGCGATCTGCCGCGCCACCCCTCGCAGGTCTACCAGTTCCTGCTGGAGGGGGTGCTGCTCTTCGTGCTGCTGTGGCTCTATGCGCGCCGGCCGCGCCGGACGGGCCAGGTCTCGGGCCTGTTCCTGCTGGGCTACGGCGTGTTCCGCTTCATCGCCGAGTTCTTCCGCGAACCCGATGCCTACCTGGGCCTGCTGGCCCTGGGCCTGAGCATGGGCCAGTGGCTGTGCGTGCCCATGATCGTGGGCGGCATCGGCCTGTGGTGGTGGAGCGGGCGGCGCGGTACGGCGGCCTGATCGGGACAGGACGCGGCGTGGCGTTCGACCAGTTGCTGCGGAGGGTGCAGGGGGACGGCGCGACCACTGGCCGGTTGACACAGGCGATGCAGGATGCTCCCGGGGTGCTGCTCGAACGGGAGCCGCGGGCGGACGCTGCGGCCTGGGTCGCGGTGGAGTGGGTCGCGGTGGAGTGGGTCGCGACGGCGCACGCCATCCGGGTCGATGACCTTTCGGGCCGCGCCTTGTTGCCCCGCCGTGGCCTGGGCCCGGTGGACGGGACGAATGGCGACGACAGCGGTGAAGACGCCGACGCCGATGGGGTGGTGCTGGACGCGGCCCGCGTCCAGCTCATGGGTGCTTCTTCCTGAGCGCCCCGTACTGCGTGGCCATGGGCTTGAGCTCGTTGCGCAAGGCCAGCTTCTCGGCCTCGGCCCAGCTTCGGGTGAGGGACTTCGCCGCTTTGGCCACGGTCTGGAACAGCCAATGAGGGACCGTGGGCACCGCTTGTTCGCGGCACGGGGGGCTGGCCACTTCGGCGAAGCGCTGGCGCAGCCAGCCCAGCAGCAGGTAGGCGTGCGCCCGCGCGCCGAGCCGATCGCCCGACAGTTGTTCGAGTTGGGTGCGGGCGATGTCCCGATCGGGGCAGAGCGGCAGGTAGTGGCCGAGGACGAGCCAATCGGCCACCGACAGCGGCTCCTGCGGTTCATGTGAGTTTTCCCGGTTGGCGCATTCGCTGAGGAAATGCAGCCAGTTGGCCCAGGGGTCGCGGTTGCCCTGGGCCAAGTACAACAGCGCGACCCGCCCGCACCACGCCAGCAGCGCTGGCAGGCCCCGGGGGCGAAGCATGGACGGCGACTCTTCAAGGCGCTCGCGAAAGGCTCTGAGCAGGTAGTAGGCCCACCGATGGCCCTGTGGACGCTGGCGCAAATGGTCGATCAGCGCGCCGATGTTGGCGGCCTCCAGCAAGCGGTACAGCGTGTCGCTCATGTCGCTGAAATGCATGTGGGGCTCGATGTAGGGCAGCAGATGCGCCCATTGATCGGCCAGGGTTTCGAGGGGCAGTTCGGGGATGTTGGCGAAGAACAGGTCCGGGTCGAACGCCGGTGGCATGGAGAGCCAGAGCCCTGGCAAGGGCAGGCGCAGAACGGCGAGACGGGTCGGCGGCGCGCAGAGCAGGAACAGCTCTGGCGCGGTCACCGGGGCGTAGGGCATGGCCGGTGTGGTTTCGAGCAAGGCGGGCTCGCACAGCAGCTTCAGGGTGTGGCGCAAGGCCGTGCTCTGCGAGGCGAACAAAGCGAGGCAAGGGGCATGCACGGCGCTGTCTGAGCGGGGCGGCAGCCGGTCTTCGTCGGGCGGCAGCAGGCGCAGCGTGGCCTGCGTCACCCACACCCAGCGCGCGAGGGCCATCCAGTCGGGGTCCAGCGGCTCCGCGCAACGGTGTGTCAGTCGGGTGAAGGCTTCCACCAGGCGGTCGAGCAGGCGCTGACGCAGTTGCCGCCATTCGGCCTGTGCGCGCGCGTTCTCCGGCGACGGGTCCTGTGGCTGGATCTGCGCGAGGTAGCGCATGGCGCCGACGATGAACAGGAGCGCCGTCTCGGGCGACAGGATCTCCTGCACCTCGTCCAGCAGGGCGTCCATCTCGCGCAGGGGCATGCGCCCGGATCCGGGGTCATAACCGAGGAGACCGGAGTGGATGACCCCGTGGTTCAGCATGGCCTGCCGAGCGGCCTGCTGAAAGGCGCCGTCGCCGGCCCGTTCGGGGTCGTCCATCTCGGCGCAGAGCCGAATCAAGGTCAGGGTCAGCGCGGGGTGTTGATGATTGGCCATCAGTGCCGTGGCGCACCGGCGAACGAAGCGCGCCACTTCGCGGTACCTGGACGGCGTCAGCGATGCGATGTCGCGGCGGATCTGGGCCGGTCCGCCCTTGCGATGGAAGAGAAAGCGGCCCTGGAAATTGACCACGACACCCAGGAGGGCCAGCGCATCGCACACCACGCCGGGCACGGACGGGCTCCAGTCGGGATGGGGAAGGGCCTGGTGGACATAGTCCGCCAGGCTGTCCAGCGCCGGGGAGGCCAGGTCTCTCTGGGCGACCAGCAGCGCATGGCCGTGTGGGTCGAACACGATGGCGACGCCCAGCTCGATGAGCGTGTCGCGAATGCCGTCGACGGTAGACGGGTTCGCGGGGGGGTGCCAGTGGACGAGCAGGGCCTCGATCGCCGGTCCGTACCGACCATAGAAGCCGGCGTGCTCTTCTTTGAGCATGTCCCTCAGCACCCGCTCGAAGGCGGCGGCCGCGTCGGTGGATTTCAGCCGCAGCAAAGGGGCGCCGGGGTGTCTGAGCAGCCACTTGAGCACGACCCGCCGGTTCTTGGCCTGGGGGCAGGCGTCGAGCACCGCTTGCGCACGGGTGTGTTCGCCGAGCGCCAGCAAGGCCGCGATCACCGAGGCCAGGACGCGGCCATTGATCGGTGGCCGCAGGCTCGGGCCGGGCCACTGCGCCCTGTGCGGCGCACTGTCGTGCTGGATATGCGGCGCATGGGTCGGCAGAAGGAAGGCGTCCCACAGCGCGTTGTCTTGCACCAACGACAGGCACAGCGCGCCCGGCCAGCCGAACAGCGCGAACAAGTCCATCAGCGCGGTGGCGGCCTGGTGGG
>NZ_MKSS01000362.1:0-6565 GCF_001897365.1 Hydrogenophaga sp. 70-12 | reverse complement strand
CTTCGCCTACTCCTGCATCCATTGCTTCAACTTCGAGCCGCTGCTGCAGGACTGGGAGAAGCGCAGGCCCGAGGGCGCGGTGCTGCGCCGCGTGCCGGTGGCCTTCAGCCCGGCCTTCGTGCCCATGCAGCGCCTGTACTACACGCTGGAGTCCATGAACCTGGTGGAACGCCTGCACGCCGAGGTGTTCAAGGCCATCCATGTGGAGCGGCTGCCGCTGACCACGCCGGCGCCGATCACCGACTGGGTGGTCAAGCAGGGCGTGGACCGGGCGAAGTTCTCCGAGATCTTCAACCACGCCGACACGCAGAAGAAGGCCGAGCGCGCCGCGGCGCTGCAGGACGCCTACGGTGTCGAGGGCACGCCCGCGCTGGGCGTCGCTGGCCGCTACTACATTCCCGGCCAAGGGCCCAAGACGCTGACCATCGCCAACTGGCTGATCATGGAAGCGCGCAAAGGGTGATGCACCCCCGCCGCGCTTCGCGCGGCCCCTCGAGGGGAGGGTCTGCGGCCCGGCACTGCGGGTGGCGCCCTGTCTCTGGCGGGCGGTTTGTCAGACCGGGGCGGGTGGGTGTTTAGAATGCATGCAAGTTTCGTGCCCTTGACATGCCACACGCCCTTCCTCCCTTGCACCGCCTCACCCTTGGCCTGCTGACCGCCTGCGCGCTGGCGGGCGCCGCCCAGGCCGAGCAGGCCGACCGGCTCAAGCCCATGAACGCCGAGTCGGACAACCTGCGCTACGACGACGCGCGCCAGCTCAGCATCTTCACCGGCAACGTGGTCATCACCAAGGGCACCATCGTGATCCGCGGCGCCCAGGTCGAGGTGCGACAGGACGCGCAGGGCCACCAGTTCGGCGTCGTGCTGGGCAGCCCGGGCTACTTCAAGCAAAAGCGCGAAGGCCTCAACGAGTTCATCGAGGGCGAGGCCAAGCGCATCGAGTACGACAGCAGCGCCGACAAGGTGCGCTTCATCGGCGACGCCGTGCTGCGCCGCTACCTGGGCACCCAGCTCAACGACGAGACGCGCGGCAGCGTGATCGTCTACGACAACCGCAGCGAGGTGTTCACCGTCGAGAGCAGCCCGGCCGGCGCCACGCCCGGCAATCCCTCGGGCCGGGTGCGTGCCACGCTCACGCCGGTGCCGCGCGAAGGCCAGCCCGCCCCGGCGCCCGCGCCCGCCCCCACGCCGCTGCGCCCGTCGGGTGAGCTCGGCGGAGGACGCCCGTGAGCGCCAGCGAGTCGCCCTCGACCACCTTCCCCGAAACCCAGTTGCTGGCCACCAGCCGGCTGGAGGCCACGGGGCTGAAGAAGTCCTACGGCAGCCGCCTGGTGGTCAAGGACGTTTCGCTCGCCGTGGACAAGGGCGAGGTGGTGGGCCTGCTGGGCCCCAACGGCGCCGGCAAGACGACCTCCTTCTACATGATCGTCGGCCTGCTGCGCGCCGACGGCGGGCAGATCCTGCTCGACAACCAGTCCATCGAGCGCCTGCCCATCCACCGCCGCGCGCGCCTGGGCCTGGGCTACCTGCCGCAGGAGGCCTCGATCTTCCGCAAGCTCACCGTGGCGCAGAACGTGCGCGCCGTGCTGGAGCTGCAGGTGGACGCGCGCGGCCGCCCGCTGAGCGCCGCCGCCATCGACGAGCGCCTAGACACGCTGCTGCGCGACCTGCACGTGGACCACCTGCGCGATTCGCCCGCGCCGGCGCTGTCGGGCGGCGAGCGCCGCCGCGTCGAGATCGCGCGCGCGCTCGCCACCGATCCGCGCTTCATCCTGCTCGACGAGCCCTTCGCCGGCATCGACCCGATCGCGGTGATCGAGATCCAGCGCATCATCGGCTTCCTCAAGTCGCGCGGCATCGGCGTGCTCATCACCGACCACAACGTGCGCGAGACCCTGGGCATCTGCGACCGCGCCTACATCATCAACGACGGCCATGTGCTGACCAGCGGCACGCCGTCGGACATCGTCGAGAACGCCGACGTGCGCCGGGTCTACCTCGGCGAGCATTTCCGGATGTGATGAAGCAGAGCCTGTCGCTACGCGTCTCGCAGCACCTGGCGCTGACGCCCCAGCTGCAGCAGTCGATCCGCCTGCTGCAGCTTTCGACGCTGGAGATGGCGCAGGAGGTCGAGCAGATGCTCGACGAGAACCCCTTCCTGGAACGCGCCGACGAAGGCCTGGAGCGCGAGGAATTCGGCCTGGCCGCGACCGATGCGCCGGTGAGCGCGGGCGAGCAGATCGCCGACGCCGCGTCCGCCGCCGGCCCGGGCGCCGACGCCGGGGAGGGGCGCAACGAAGACAAGGCCAGCGCCACCGACGGCGACGCGGTGGAGGCCAGTGTGGACGGCGCCTCGCCGGTGGAAGAGAGCTGGGACGGCGACGGCACGGTGGAGATGGCGCCCGACGACAGCGAGTGGGGCGGCGACGCGCCGCCGCGCGGCAGCGGCTCCGGCGATGACGAAGAGACCGCCAGCGCGGCCGACCTCGCGCGCGCCCTGGTGTCGCTGCAGGACCATTTGCACGAGCAGGCGCGCTGCCTGCGCCTGTCCGAGGCGGATGCTGCCGCGCTGCACTTCCTGATCGAATCGCTGGACGAGGACGGCTACCTCGCCGACCCGCTGCCCGAACTCGCGCTGGCGCTGCTGCGCCTGCAGGGTGAGGCCACCGCCAAGGCCGACCCGTCCGACGCCGCCGCCACCGAACGCCTCGACGCGGCCGAGCAAGGGCTGCGCACCGCCCTGCAGCTGCTGCAGCACATGGACCCGCCCGGCGTGGGCGCGCGCGACCTGGCCGAGTGCCTGAAGCTGCAGATCCTGGAGCTGCGCAACACGCCCGAGGCGCGCGCCGCGCTGGCGATCTGTGGGCAGCCGCTGGAGCTGATCGCCAAGCGCGACGTGCGCAAGCTGGTGCAGCTGTGCCGCGCCGACGAGGACACCGTGCGCGGCGCGCTCGCGCTGATCGCGCGGCTGGAGCCCAAGCCCGGACGCCGCTTCGCGGACGTCGAGCGCAACATCGTCGTGCCCGACGTCATCGTCACGCGCGCCGGCCGCGGCTTCAAGGTGGTGCTCAACCCCGACGTGATGCCGCGCCTGCGCGTGCACGACGTGTACGCCAACGCCATGCGCCAGAACCGCGGCGGGCGCGATGGCGGCGAAGGCGGCCACGCCGCCATGCAGCAGCGCCTGCAGGAGGCGCGCTGGTTCATCAAGAACATCCAGCAGCGCTTCGACACCATCCTGCGCGTGTCCAGCGCCATCGTCGAGCGCCAGCGCAACTTCTTCATGCACGGCGAGCTCGCCATGCGCCCGTTGGTGCTGCGCGAGATCGCCGACGAGCTGGGCCTGCACGAATCCACCATCAGCCGCGTGACCACGGCCAAGTACATGGCCACGCCTTTCGGTACCTACGAACTGAAGTACTTCTTCGGCTCCTCGCTGGGCACCGAGACCGGCGGCAACGCCTCCAGCACCGCGGTGCGCGCGCTGCTCAAGCAGTTCATCGCTGCCGAGGCGCCGGCCAAGCCGCTGTCGGACAACCAGCTCTCCGACCTGCTCAAGGAGCAGGGCATCGAGTGCGCGCGCCGCACCGTGGCCAAGTACCGCGAGGCCATGCGCATCGCCCCGGCCAACCTCCGAAAATCGCTTTGAACCAGCTCCAGCTCTTTCTCCCCTGCGCCGCCGGCGTGGAGGACTTTCTCGCCGCCGAGGTGCAGCGCATCACCGGCATCGGCGCGCTGCAGCGCTCGCGCGGCGGCGTCTCGCTCGAGGCCTCGTGGCGCGACGCGCTGCGCCTGAACCTGCACAGCCGGCTCGCGCAGCGCGTGCTGGTGCGCCTGTGGCACGGCCCCTACCGTGCCGAGCAAGACCTCTACGCGGCCGCCGCCGAGGTGGCCTGGGAGATCTGGTTCACGCCGCGCCAGACCATCAAGGTCGAACTCACCGCGCAGCACAGCCCGCTCAAGAGCCTGAACTTTGCCGCCCTCAAGATCAAGGACGCCGTCTGCGACCGCTTTCGCGACAAGCGCGGCGAGCGCCCCAGCGTGGACACCCAGCGGCCCGACGTGCGCCTGTTCGGCCACCTCACCGCCGAGACGCTCACGCTCTACATCGACACCACCGGTGAGCCGCTGTTCAAGCGCGGCTGGCGCGAGGACAAGGGCGACGCGCCGCTGAAGGAAACCCTGGCCGCCGCCATGATCGCCGCCACCGGCTGGGACGCGCAGGCGCGCGAGGCCGCCACGCTGGCCGAGGTGCCGCCGCTGGCCGACCCCTGCTGCGGCAGCGGCACGGTGCTCATCGAGGCCGCGCAGATCGCGCTAAACATCGCCCCGGGCGGCCAACGCCGCTTCGCCTTCGAGAAGCTGCTGCCCTTCCAGCCGCACGTGTGGCAGGGCCTGCGCGACGAGGCGCGCGCGGCCGAGCGGCCCTGGCCCGCCGGCCAGGCGCCCATCGTCTTCGGCAGCGACGTGGCCTTCCGCATGGTCGACTTCGCCCGGCGCAATGCCGAGCGCGCGCGCGTGGCCCAGGCGATCGAGCTGCGCGGCGGCGACGCCCTGCAGCGCCTGCCGCCCAGCCCGCGCGCGGGCGTGCTGCTGCTCAACCCGCCCTATGGCGAGCGCATCGCCGCCGCCGGCGTGGCCGGGCGCAACGCGGCCGAACGCGCCAGCGGTGCCGGCGCCGAGCGCGGGGGGCGCGAACAGGCGCGCGACGAGGACGGCCAGGCCGCCGACGCCTTCTTCGAGCGCCTGGCCGCGCACTGGAAATCGCACTACGCCGGCTGGACCGCCTGGCTGCTCACGCCCGACCTGAAATTGCCCGGCCGCATGCGCTTCAAGGAATCGCGCCGCGTGCCGCTGTGGAACGGCCCCATCGAGTGCCGGCTGTTCCGCTTCGACCTGAAGGCCCGTCGGAATGACGCGGTCTGACCCAGAAACGCCAGGGAGCCGGCTGTGCCGGTCCGTCGGCGTTGCCCCCTCGGAGGGGTCGCGCGAGGCGCGGCAGGGGGGGGCTCTTGCTCTGGTCGTCATCGACACCAACGTCGTGCTCGACCTGTTCGTCTTCGACGACCCCGCCGTGGCGCCGCTGCGCGCCGCGCTGGTGCAGGGCCGCGTGGCCTGGATCGCCAGCGAGGCCATGCGCGAGGAGCTGCGGCGCGTGCTGGACTATCCGCACCTCGCGCGCCGCCTGGACGGTGGCGGGCCCGATGCCGTGCTGGCCGCGTTCGACCGCCACGCGCGGCGCGTGGCGCCTGCCGCCAAGGCCGCGTTCACCTGTCGCGACCCCGACGACCAGCGCTTCATCGACCTGGCCGTGGCGCATGGCGCCGCGCTGCTCAGCAAGGACGCCCATGTGCTGGCGCTGGCGCGCCGCCTCGCGGGCATCGGCGTGCCCGTGCGCCGCGCCTGGGCGCCGAGCGCTGAGGGGGCCGTGGCGTGAGCGCCTGGCCCGTGGCCGCGCTGCTCGCGCTGTTGGCGGGGCTGTCGCCGGCCCGGGCCCAGGACGCGGCGCGCTGCGGTCCCGTGGGGCCGGCTGGCCAGCAGCGCTGTGCCTTGCCCGACGGCTCCAGCCTGCTGCGCGTGATGGGCGCGGACGGCCGCCGCGCCCTGGTGCTGTTGCGCCGCTGGGCCGACGGCAGCCTGGCCGAACTGCGCTGCGCGCCCACCAGCCTGCTGCCCGAGGACCGCGAGCCCTGCGGCCATGGCGGCGCGCTCGCCGAGGTCACGCTCTACCGCGAACCCGGCAAGCCGCTGGGCACCGTGAGCCACCGGCGCGGCGTGCTGATGCGCCAGGTGATCGTGAACCCGCAAGGCGGCGTGGTGCGCAGCGAGGAGCTCGTCGAGGACAGCGGCGGTCCCGACCGCCGCATCAAGCGCGTGTACTACCCCTCGGGGCAGTTGCGGCACGAGATCGACCTGGCCGAGCCGCCGCCCGAGCAGTACCACGGCCGCGAGGGCGTGGGCCGCGAGTTCGCCGAGTCGGGCCAGTTGACGCAGGAGGTGGAGTGGGCCGCGGGGCGCGAGCGGCGCATCCGCCAGTGGCACCTCAACGGTCAGCTCAAGATGGAGCAAACCATCCGCCGCCTGGGCCGCGACGAGCTGCGCGAGACGCGCAGTTTCTACGAGGACGGCGCGCCGGCGGCGCTCAACCGCGAGCGCAACGGCCGCCTGTTCGGCTGGCAGCAGTACCACGCGCCCGGCGGCGCGCTGCAGCGCGAGGAGGAATACGGGGAGCGTGGCCTGCTGCTGCGCCTCAGGCTCTACGACCCCAGCGGCCGGCTGCTGCGCGATGAGCGGGTGAACGAGGATCCGTCGAGCAGCTGAGGCTGGGGGGCCAGCTGGGCTGGCTGGCCCTCTCGCTGTTGTTGCAGCCTTGCTGGCGTCGGCTTCGCATGGGCCGCCGGTGTGGGTGCCCGTTCTCCGGCCCACGCTCGCGGTCCACCACCTGGGTAGGCCTGCGTTGTCTCTTCAACACCGCTTCGGCGCTCGGCCTCTGTGGCAGCCGCGAATGGGGCCTGCGCCCGGGCACCCACACCGCCGTCCCCGAAACGCGCGGGCCGGCCAAAGA
>NZ_MKSS01000361.1:535-7412 GCF_001897365.1 Hydrogenophaga sp. 70-12 | reverse complement strand
CGGCAATGGAGAGAAACGGAGGGGGTGGGGGCCTGAACGCGTGCTCAGTAACGCCCGGAAGCCCCAGGGCGCCAGCCAAATGGCTGTTCAGGCCGAACGGACGAAGGGTTTGAGGCCTGTCGCTAAAATCCCGGCTCTCTCAAGGAGCGTTGCAGCGGCCAGCCCAGGGCCTCCCGGGTCGGGGCCGTCAGGCTTGAGTGGGCTGGACCGGCCCCAACGACGCTCACCAGCTCGGTTTTTTCGCAAACAACCCTGGTGAGCCGCATGTCCTCCGAGACCTCCTCCGCCCCCATTTCCCCCGCCGTTCGCCCGATGCTGCTGTCGGGCCTGGAGCCGCTCGCCATCGGCGCGGGCAGCCTGTTCGTCAACGTCGGCGAGCGCACCAACGTCACCGGCTCCAAGGCCTTCGCGCGCATGATTCTCGAAGGCCGCTTCGAGGACGCGCTGGCCGTGGCGCGCCAGCAGGTGGAGAACGGCGCGCAGATCGTCGACGTCAACATGGACGAGGCCATGCTGGACAGCGAGGCCGCCATGGTGCGCTTCCTCAACCTCATGGCCGGCGAGCCCGACATCGCGCGCGTGCCGGTGATGGTGGACAGCTCCAAGTGGAGCGTCATCGAGGCCGGCCTGCGCTGCCTGCAGGGCAAGGGCGTCGTCAACTCCATCAGCATGAAGGAGGGCGTGGAGGAGTTCAAGCGCCAGGCCCGCCTCATCAAGCGCTACGGTGCGGCGACCGTGGTGATGGCCTTCGACGAGACCGGCCAGGCCGACACCTACGAACGCAAGATCCAGATCTGCGAGCGCGCCTACCGCATCCTGGTGGACGAGGTGGGCTTTCCGCCCGAGGACATCGTCTTCGACCCCAACATCTTCGCCATCGCCACCGGCATCGAGGAACACAACAACTACGCGGTGGACTTCATCAACGCCACGCGCTGGATCAAGCAGCACCTGCCGGGCGCCAAGGTCTCGGGCGGCGTGTCCAACGTGAGCTTCAGCTTCCGCGGCAACGACCCGGTGCGCGAGGCCATCCACACCGTCTTCCTGTACCACGCCATTCAGGCCGGCATGGACATGGGCATCGTCAACGCCGGCATGGTCGGCGTGTACGACGAACTGGAACCCACGCTGCGCGAGCGCGTGGAGGACGTGGTGCTGAACCGCCGCCCGGACGCCGCCGAGCGCCTGCTCGACATCGCCGAGAGCGCCAAGGGCGCGGCCAAGGACGATTCGCAGAAGAACGCCTGGCGCGAACTGCCGCTGCGCGAGCGCCTGTCGCACGCGCTGGTGCGCGGCATCAACGACTTCATCACCGAAGACACCGAGGCCATGTGGCGCGAGATCGAGGCCGGCGGCGGGCGCCCGCTGAACGTGATCGAAGGCCCGCTCATGGACGGCATGAACGTCGTGGGCGATCTGTTCGGCCAGGGCAAGATGTTCCTGCCCCAGGTGGTCAAGAGCGCGCGCGTGATGAAACAGGCCGTGGCCCACCTGCTGCCCTACATCGAGGAAGAGAAGAAGCGCCTGGAAGCCGCCGGCGGCGACGTGCGCTCCAAGGGCAAGATCGTCATCGCCACCGTCAAGGGCGACGTGCACGACATCGGCAAGAACATCGTCACCGTCGTGCTCCAGTGCAACAACTTCGAGGTGGTGAACATGGGCGTGATGGTCCCGTGTCACGAGATCCTGGCCAAGGCCAAGGTCGAGGGCGCGGACATCGTGGGCCTGTCGGGCCTGATCACGCCCAGCCTGGAAGAGATGCAGTACGTGGCCAGCGAGATGCAGAAGGACGAGCATTTCCGCATCAAGAAGATCCCGCTGCTGATCGGCGGCGCCACCACCAGCCGCGTGCACACGGCGGTGAAGATCGCGCCGCACTACGAGGGCCCGGTGGTCTACGTGCCCGATGCCTCGCGCAGCGTGAGCGTGGCCCAGGGCCTGCTGTCGGACCAGGCCACGGCCTACATCGCCGAGGTCAACGCCGACTACGAGCGCGTGCGCCACCAGCACGCCAACAAGAAGCAGGTGCCGCTGTGGCCGCTGGACAAGGCGCGAGCCAACCGCACGCCCATCGAGTGGGGCGGCTACACCCCGCCCGTGCCCAAGTTCATCGGTCGGCGCGTGTTCAAGAACGTGGACCTGGCCGAGCTCGCCAGGTACATCGACTGGGGTCCCTTCTTCCAGACCTGGGACCTGGCCGGCCCCTTCCCCGAGATCCTGAAGGACGAGGTGGTGGGCGAGGAGGCGCGCCGCGTGTTCAGCGACGGCAAGCGCATGCTCCAGCGCATCATCGACGGCCGCTGGCTCACGGCCAGCGCGGTCATCGGCCTGTACCCGGCCAACTGCGTGAACGACGACGACATCGCGCTCTACGCCGACGAGTCGCGTGAGCGCCCGGTGCTGGTGTGGCACGGCCTGCGCCAGCAGACCGAGAAGCAGGAGATCGACGGCGTGATGCGCCCCAGCCGCTGCCTGGCCGACTTCGTGGCGCCCCAGGGCGTGGCCCCGGACTACGTGGGCCTGTTCGCGGTGACGGCGGGCCTGGGCGTGGAGAAGAAAGAGAAGCAGTTCCTCGACGACCTCGACGACTACTCGGCCATCATGTTCAAGGCCCTGGCCGACCGCCTGGCCGAGGCCCTGGCCGAGCAGATGCACCACCGCGTGCGCACCGACCTGTGGGGCTACGCGCCGAACGAGGCGCTGAGCAACGAGGAGCTCATCAAGGAAAAGTACCAGGGCATCCGCCCCGCGCCGGGCTACCCGGCCTGCCCGGACCACACCGTCAAGCGCGGCCTGTTTCAGCTGCTGCAGGCCGAGGAGATCGGCATGGGCCTGACCGAAAGCCTGGCCATGTCGCCAGCGGCCAGCGTGAGCGGCTTCTACCTGAGCCACCCGCAGAGCACCTACTTCAACGTCGGCAAGATCGGCGAGGACCAGCTGGACGACCTGGCACAGCGCAGCGCCGTGGCGCGCGCGGACCTGCAGCGCTGGCTGGCGCCCAACCTCTGAGTTCCGGCGCGCGGGCCACCGCGTCCCCGCTCGCGCGGGTCCCGGCATGGCCCGGCGCGCCGGGGGTCAGCCGGTGCCATCCCCGGCGAGACCGCGCAGCCAGTCCATGACCTCTGGCGGCCGGTTTCGCGCCAGCAGCGCCAGGGCGGCCAGGCGCCGGACGGCCTCGCCGTCCCCGCTCAGCGACAAGGCGTCGAGCACGCCTCCCAGGATCGGGTCGGGCATGTCGTGGATGGCCGTGAGGCTGGCCGTTTCATGGAGGCCCAAGGAACACCCGGCCAGCCGCTTGAGGGCGTGGAACACCGGCTCGGGCAGGGCCATGGCCTGAAGGTCCCGGGCGAGGTCGGCCAGGTCCTGTTCGGTGTAGGGGGTGTTCTCCGGCGTGTCGCTGGGGGCGCCCCAGTTCCACCGCGCGGCCGCCGGCCAGTGGGCCACCACAATGGCCTTCAAGCCCGGGGCCACCGCCCGGGTGCGCGCGCCGAGGATGGCCTTGGCCGCGACAAAGGCGAAGGCCTTGGCCGCGGGCGGGTAGAGCCGGCCCAGGCACGCCAGCACGCCCAGCAGCTGGCGCGGCGTGCTGCTTCGAAGGAAGGCCACGACTTCCCGTTCGGACCCGCAGGTCGCGAAGGCGCTCAGGGCCCGGCTCACCGTCGGCGGGTCCAGCAGGGGGTCGGCGCACGACAGGGCCGATGGATGGGCGCCGGCCAGGGCCAGCAGGTAGCGGGCGGCGCCGGTGGCGTGCATCAGCGGCGCGGAGATGACGTCGGGCGCGGTGGCTGGGACGCTGGGCGCCAGAGGGCCGCACGCCTGCACCAACAGGCGCCGCAGACCCAGCGCGGCCCCGGGGTGGATGCCCCAGAGCCAGCTCAGCAGCGCGTCCCTGTCCTGCGTGGTCGAGAAGGTCGCCAGCCACCGTCGCAGCGGTGCGATGCCTTGGCTGCCGCGGGACAGGTGAGACAAGGCGGTCCACAGCCTGGCGCTCAGGGGAATGGGCTTGCAGCTCATGATGTGCCGGGCCGCGCCGACGACGTGCTGGGGGTCGGGCCGCGCGGGCGGGGTCGCATCGACATGGCCGGTGCGCGCGGGGTTCGCCGGCGCCAGGTGTTGCTCGACGTGCCGCTTGATCGCGCTGAGCGCCTCCCTGGCCCCCGGGCGCCGTTCGTAGGCGTCGAAGCAGCGATCGAATCGATCCAGGAACCGCTTCACACAGCGGTCCAGGTGGGGCCTCACCTCGGCGGGGCAGTCGGCGCGGGTGGGCAGGTGTTCGAGCAGCAGGTGCAAGTGGTCGGCGAGTGTGTCGTTTCTGCATGACGCGGGCAGGGCCGCCAGCAGCAACGGGGCGAACGCGGGGCGTGTCTGAGGGGGCAGCTTGCCCAGGAACACCAGCAGGCTGTACTGGCCCGCGCAGTCGGGGCTGGCGTGGGCTTGCGCGTCGAAGAACACCTCCACCAGGTCCGCGGTGCTGTTGCAGTCCTGCAGCTGGAGCTCCGTGTAGGCCGTGTGGCAGCCGCTGTGGCCGATGCAGGCGTGCACCGCGTTCAGCAGCGCCTGTGGTGAGGCGGGCGTGGTGTCGATGCGCCGCTGCCCTCCCGTGACGGGGCCGGAAAACCCCCCGACGCGCTTCATGCGAACGCCCCCAGCACGCGCCGGTACTGCACCGCCTCCGCCACGTCGGCGGCGCCCACGCGCTCGTGCCCGGCCAGATCGGCGATGGTGCGGGCCACGCGCAGCGCCCGGTGCGTGCCGCGCCCGCTCCAGGCCAGGCGCACGGCCGCCGCGTGCAGGAACTTCAGCGCCGCCGGCTCGGCGCGCGCGTGCTCCTCGAGCGCGCCGCCCGCCAGCGCGCGGTTGGGCTGGCCCTGGCGCCGCAGCGCCAGCGTGTGCGCGGCCACCACGCGCTCGCGCACCGCGGCGCTGCCCTCGCCCGGCGGTCCCTGCAGCAGCTGCTCGCCGGGCAGCGCGGGCACCTCCACCTGCAGGTCGATGCGGTCGAGCAGCGGACCGCTGAGCCGGCCCTGGTAGCGCTGCACCTGCTCTGGCGTGCAGCGGCAGGCGCGCACCGGGTGGCCGCGGTAGCCGCAGGGGCAGGGGTTCATGGCGGCCACCAGTTGGAAGCGCGCGGGGAATTCGGCCTGCTGCGCCGCGCGCGAGACGCGGATGCGGCCGGTCTCCAGCGGCTCGCGCAGCGCCTCCAGCGCGTGGCGCGCGAACTCGGGCAGCTCGTCGAGGAACAGCACGCCCTGGTGGGCGAGCGAGATTTCGCCCGGCCGCGGTGGCGAGCCCCCGCCCACCAGCGCCACGGCGGAGGCGCTGTGGTGCGGCGCGCAGAAAGGCCGCTCGCCCCAGCGCGCGGGATCGAAGCGCCCGGCCAACGAGGCCACGGCCGCGGCCTGCAGGGCCTCGTCGGTGGCCATGGGCGGCAGCAGCCCGCCCAGGCGCTGCGCCAGCATGGACTTGCCGGCGCCCGGCGGCCCCACCAGCAGCAGGCTGTGGCCGCCGGCGGCCGCGATCTCCAGCGCGCGGCGCGCCGCCACCTGGCCTTTCACGTCGGCAAGGTCGGGTCCCCCGGGTGGCGCCGGGACGCTGTCGCGCGGCTCCAGCCGCGCCCAGCCCGCATCGTCCTGCGTGGCCGGCTGCTCGCGCCGCAGGCGCGCCACCACGTCGATCAGGTGGCGCGCGCGCACCACGTGGGCGCCGGGCACCAGGGCGGCCTCTTCGGCGCTGCCTGGCGGCAGCACCAGGGTGCGGGGCGCCGCGTCCTGCGCGAGGGCCAGCGCCATGGCCAGCGCGCCGCGCACCGGGCGCAACTCGCCGCCCAGGGACAGCTCGCCCGCGTACACGCCGCGCGCCAGGGGTTCGGCCTCGATCTGCCCGCTGGCGGCCAGGATGCCCAGCGCGATCGGCAGGTCGAAGCGCCCCGAGTCCTTGGGCAGGTCGGCCGGCGCCAGGTTCACGGTGATGCGCTGGCTGTGCGGAAACTCCAGGCCGCTGTTGGCGATGGCCGCGCGCACCCGCTCGCGCGCTTCCTTCACTTCGGTGTCGGCCAGGCCCACCAGCGTGAAGCTGGGCAGGCCGTTGGCCAGGTGGACTTCCACGCTCACGGGCCGGGCGGCCAGCCCCTGCAGCGCGCGGCTGTGCACATGCGCCAGCGCCATGGGTGTTCTCCCTGTTCAGGTGCGCGGCCGCCGGCGGCGGCCACGGGGCGGCCGATTCTGCGGGCGCCGCTGGCACGACACCGGTGGGGGTGTCGGGCGCCGGCCCGTCCCCGATTCGGCGCATCGGGCACCGTGGTGGTGCGCCGAAGCCCCCCTGGCGTGCCGCGGCGCGGGCGGGGCCTCATCCTGGTGCCGACCGCCCTGGAGGGCCGGCACCCGGGCGCTCCGGGTTGGCACACAAGCTGCTAAGGCAGACACCAGATCAACCAACCCCTGGAGGGATCGTCGTGAAAATGGTTTCAGCCGTCATCAAGCCGTTCAAGCTGGACGAGGTGCGCGAGGCGCTCTCCGGCGTGGGCGTGCAGGGCATCACCGTCACCGAGGTCAAGGGCTTCGGCCGGCAGAAGGGGCACACCGAGCTCTACCGCGGCGCGGAGTACGTGGTCGACTTCCTGCCCAAGGTCAAGATCGAAGCGGCCGTCGCGGACGACCTGGTCGAGCGCGTCATCGAGGCCATCGAAGGCGCCGCGCGCACCGGAAAGATCGGCGACGGAAAGATCTTCGTCTCGCCCCTCGAGCAAGTGGTCCGCATCCGCACCGGCGAGACCGGCAACGAGGCGATCTGACCCAGCCATTCCCTGAACCCAACCGAGTCCATCCAAATGAAGAAACTCCTGGCTTCCCTGTTGCTGGGCCTGGGCCTGGCGATCGGC
>NZ_MKSS01000361.1:0-457 GCF_001897365.1 Hydrogenophaga sp. 70-12 | reverse complement strand
CCCGCCGCCGCTGAAGCGCCCAAACTCGACAGCGGCGACACCGCGTGGATGCTCACGTCCACGCTGCTCGTCATCCTGATGACCATCCCCGGCCTGGCCCTGTTCTATGGCGGCCTGGCGCGCTCGAAGAACATGCTGTCGGTGCTCATGCAGGTGATGGTGATCTTCTCGCTCATCTCCCTGCTGTGGGCCATCTACGGCTTCTCGCTCACCTTCGGCGGTGCGGGCACCTTCTTCGGCTCCTTCGACAAGCTGTTCCTTGCCGGCACCAAGGCCGACACCATGTCGTCGGCGCTGGCGACCATCCCCGAGTACGTGTTCATCGCCTTCCAGGGCACTTTCGCCGCCATCACCGTGGCGCTGATCGTGGGCTCCTTCGCCGAGCGCGTGAAGTTCGGCGCCGTGCTGCTGTTCTCGGCCCTGTGGTTCACCTTCTCGTACATCCCCATGGCCCACA
>NZ_MKSS01000360.1:0-6504 GCF_001897365.1 Hydrogenophaga sp. 70-12 | reverse complement strand
CTCGTCGCGGTAGGTCTGGCCGTTCTTGTGGAAGGTGACGATGGGCATGTCGGCAGGGCTGGACTGGTCTTGGATTCGGAGAAAGTATACAGTATACTTTTAACGACGGCGCTCATTTGCCCGTTGATTCGGTCGGTTTTTGCCTTGGAATCGACCGCTATGTATACTGTATACGCCAATCGGTCGCGAGAGACCGCCCCGATGCCGGTGTCCACCCATCACCCACCAGGAGAGCCCCCATGTCCCAACTGCTCAGCCGAGACGAATTCCGCACCGCCCTCGAAAACGCCATCAAGGGCAAGAGCGCCAACCAGTCCCCCTTCAGCCTGGCCTGGGCCGGCGGCACGCTCTCGCGCGAGCACCTCGCGCGCTGGGCCGAGAACCACTACCACTACGTCGGCCCCTTCGCCGACTACCTGGGCTACCTGTACGCGCGCACGCCCGACCACATGACCGAGGCCAAGGACTTCCTGCTGGCCAACATGTATGAAGAAGAAATCGGCGGCGACCGCCACACCGACCTGCTGATCCGCTTCGGCGAGGCCTGCGGCACCACGCGCGAGCGCATCGTCGACGCCGACAACATGAGCCCCACCACGCGCGCCCTGCAAAGCTGGTGCTACGCCGTGGCCATGCGCGAAGACCCCGTGGTCGCCGTGGCCGGCCTGGTGGTGGGCCTGGAGTCGCAGGTGCCGTCCATTTACCGCAAGCAGACGCCCACGCTGCGCGAGAAGTACGGCTTCACCGACGAGGAAGTCGAGTTCTTCGACCTGCACATCGTGTCCGACGAGATCCACGGCGAGCGCGGCTACCAGATCGTGCTGGAGCACGCCAACACGCCCGAGCTGCAGAAGCGCTGCCTGCGCATCTGCGAGATCGGCGCCGAGATGCGCCTGCTCTACACCACCGCGCTCTACAACGACTACGTGGCCCCGGCCCAGCAGAAGCCGGTGCTGGCCAAGGCCGCCTGAGCCCCCGCGGCGGGCCGCGGCGCGGCCCGCCCCACCCGGCCCCTCCTTCCGATATGAACCACCACCGGCTGACCCTGGACGAGGTCGAGCTCCTGGTCGGCAGCGCCGGCCAGGGCGAGACCCTGGTTTTCGTGCACGGCTCCTGGGACGACCACAGCGCCTGGGACGCCGTGGCCGCGCTGCTGTCGCCGCGCTGGCGCGTCGTGGCCTACGACCGCCGTGGCCATGGCGGCAGCACCGAACCCGGTGGACAGGGACACATCAGCCAGGACGTGGCCGACCTGCACGGCGTGATCGAGGCCATCGGCCAGGGCCCCGTGCACCTGGTCGGCCATTCCTACGGCGCCTGCGTGGCGCTGCTGTACGCCGCGCGGCACCCCGAGCGGCTGCGCAGCCTGTGCCTGCACGAGCCGCCGCTGTTCGGCGTGCTGGGCGAATCGCCCGCGCACGCGCCGCTGGCGCAAGCCACCAAGGTGGCCATGGCGCGCGCGGCGGCGCTCATCGACAACGGCGAGGCCGCGCTCGGCGCGCGGGTCTTCGCGGAACAGGTCGCGCTCACCGGCCAGCCCTGGGAAGAGGTCATGGACGCGCGCATGCGCGCCACCTGGGTGGCCAACGCCGCCACCTGGCTCGACCAGTCGCGCGACCCCGAGCGGCTGGCGCTGTCTCCCGAACTGCTGGCCCACAGCCCGCTGCCCGTGCTGCTCACGCAGGGCGACCGCAGCCCCGAGGCCTTCGGCCCCGGCGTGGACCGCCTGGCCGCCGCCACCCCCCATGCCACGCGCCGCACCCTGGCGGGCGCGGGCCATTTCCCCCAGCTGACGCACCCGCAGGCCTTCGCGCACTGCCTGGGCGATTTCCTGACACCGCTTTCCTCCTCCACCGGAACACCCGCACCATGAGCACGACAGCCGAAGCCTTCCTCACCGAAATCAGCGCCCCGGGCCGGCCGGTCGAGGAGTTCCTGAACTACATCGACGGCCAATGGGTCAAGTGCCGCAGCGCGCGCACCTTCGACAACAGCAACCCGGCCCACACCGACGAGCTGATCGGCCGCTTCCAGGCCTCCACCGCGCTGGACGCGGAGGACGCGGTCAACGCCGCCACCGCCGCCTTCGAGGACTGGCGCAAGACCGCGCCGAGCCAGCGCGCCAAGATCCTGAACAAGGCCGCCGACTACCTGGAGGCCAACGCCCAGCGCTTCGGCGAGGAGCTCAGCCGCGAGGAAGGCAAGTCGGTCGCACTCGGCAAGGACGAATTCCTGCGCGCGGCCCAGACCTTCCGCTTCTACGCCATCGAGGGCCAGACCTTCGGCGGCGAGACCTACCCGCAGGACGACGCCAACATGATGGTCTACAGCCAGCGCGAGCCGCTGGGCGTGGTCTCCGTCATCTCGCCCTGGAACTTCCCGGCCTCCATCCCGGCGCGCAAGATCGCGCCCGCGCTGATCACCGGCAACACCATCGTCTTCAAGCCCTCGTCGGACGCGCCGCTGAGCGGCCTGCGCCTGGTCGAGGCCCTGGTCGAGGCCGGCATCCCCAAGGGCGTCATCAACTACATCACCGGCCGCGCCGGCGACGTGGGCCCCATCATCACCACCTCGAAATCGATCCGCGCGATCTCCTTCACCGGCTCCACGCAGGCCGGCATGCACATCCACCGCACCGTGCACCTGACCACGCGGCTGCAGATGGAGCTGGGCGGCAAGAACCCGCTGATCGTGATGGAAGACGCCGACCTGGACCAGGCCGTGGAACTCGCCATCAAAGGCGGCTTCTCGCTCACCGGCCAGGCCTGCACCGGCACCAGCCGCGTGATCGTGATGAAGGCCGTGAAAGAGGCCTTCACCAAGAAGCTGGTCGAGCGCGTGAAGACGCTCAAGATCGGCCCCGGCCACCAGCCCGGCATGGACCTGGGCCCGCTGGCCACGGCCAAGCAACTCGAGACCGTGCTGCACTACCTGGACATCGGCCGCCAGGAGGCGCGGCTGCTGTGCGGCGGCGAGCGCCTCAGCGGCGCGCCCTACGACAAGGGCTACTACGTGACGCCGGCCGTGTTCGACAAGGTCACGCAGTCCATGCGCATCGCGCGCGAAGAAATCTTCGGCCCGGTGATCGCCGTGCTCGAGGCCGACAGCTTCGCCAGCGCCATGGCCATGGCCAACGACAGCGAGTACGGCCTGTCGGCCGCCATCGCCACGCGCAACCCGCGCTACATGCACGACTTCGCCAACAACATCCAGTCGGGCACGGTGAAGATCAACCGCACCACCACCGGCAACCTGGTGAACGCGCCCTTCGGCGGCATGAAGAACTCCAGCACCTCCACCTTCCGCGAGTCCGGCCGCGTGGGCCTGGAATTCTTCACGCAGACCAAGGTCGTCTACCGCGGCCTCTGAACCCGCCCCGCTCTTACAAGGACAAGACCCACATGAAATCCGCTCTCAAGCTGCAACTGCCCGAAGCGCGCCGCATGGCCGCCGCCGCCCTCGACAAAGCCCAGGCCCTGGGCGTGCCCGAGACCGTCTGCATCACCGACGAAGGCGGCTTCCCGCTGGTGCTGGAGCGCATGGACGGCGCGCGGGTCACCGGCCCGCAGATCGCCTGGAACAAGGCCTTCACGGCCGCCGGCCACAAGCGCTCCACCCACCTGTTCAACACGCCGCCCAACGGCCCCGCCCTGCCCGGCAACGAGGCCTTCGGCATCCAGTGGAGCTTCGACGGCAAGTTCGCCGTCTTCGTCGGCGGCTTCCCCATCGTGGTCAATGGCGAGGTGGTGGGCGGCGTGGGCCTGAGCGGCGGCAACGGCGAGCAGGACACCGCCTGCGGCCTGGCCGCGCTGCAGGCCCTCAAGGACCTGCTGGCCGGGCAAGGCCTGGACGTGGTCGTCAAGGCCGACCTGAAGTACTGATGGTCCCGTCGCCGGAGCGCGCCATGGCCCACCGCATCACCTGGCTGGAAACCGGCCGCTGCTTCGACGCCGGCGCCGACGAGGCCGTGCTGAGCGCGGCGCGCCGCCACGACGTGCCCTTCGCCTACGACTGCCGCAACGGCGCCTGCGGCACCTGCCGCGTGCGCGTGGTGGAGGGCCAGGTGCGCTACGAAGACGAGCTGCCCATGGGCCTGAGCGAGGAAGAGGCCGCCGCCGGCCAGGCCCTGCTCTGCCAGGCGCGCGCCTGCGGCGACCTGGTGGTGAGCGTCGAGCCCGACCTGGGCCCGCCGCCGCAGCGCCTGCTGGCGCGCGTGGACAGCGTCGAGGCCCTGTGCGGCGACGTCACGCGCCTGTGCCTGGAACTGCCGGTGGAACCCGACTTCCGCTTCCACCCCGGCCAGTACATGAACGTGCACCTGCCCGACGGCAGCCACCGCAGCTTCTCCATGGCCTCCTGCCCGGCCGGCGCGCGCGTGGACTTCCACATCCGCCGCATCCCGGGCGGCCGCTTCACCGACGGCGAGCTCACGCAGCTGCAGCCCGGCGACGCGCTGGAGGTGGAGCTGCCCCTGGGCAGCTTCCGACTGCACCCGCAGGACTACCGCCCCATCGTGATGCTGGCCACCGGCACCGGCCTGGCCCCGCTCAAGAGCATGCTGGAATCGCTCAAGGACGACGAGGACTGCCCGCCCGTGCACCTCTACTGGGGCGCGCGCACCGAGGCCGACCTCTACCTCGACGCCGAGATCCGCGCCTGGGGCGAAGGCCTCTACGAGTTCCGCTACGTGCCCGTGCTCTCGCGCGCGGGCGAGGCCTGGAGCGGCCGGCGCGGGCACGTGCAGCAGGCGGTGATCGAAGACCTGGGCGCCGAACTCGGCGAGTGCGCCTTCTATATGTGCGGCTCGCCCGCCATGATCGCCAGCGCCAAGGCCGAGCTCGCGGCGCAGGGGGCCGACCCGGCCTTCTTCTACTCCGACAGCTTCCTGTTCCAGAGCGAACTGGTGGCGGGCTGAGGGGCGCCGCCCCCTCAGCCGGCGAACGCCTTCATGCGCGCGTGCAGCACCTGCACCAGCTGGCGCGCCGCCGGTGACAGCGAGCGGCCTTCCTTGACCAGCACGTAGATGTCGCGCGAGACGCGTGGCCCGCTCAGGGGCCGCGCCACCAGGTCCGGGTCGCGCGAGTAGCGCAGATAGGCGGCCGGCATGATGGACGGCCCCATGCCGCAGGACGTCATCCACAGCGCGGTGGACAGCAGGGACACCTCGCGCGCCACGTTGAGCCGGATGCCCGCCTGCGCGGCGGAATGGTCGATCAGCGGGCGCACGCCGAAACCGGGCCGCACGGTGGCCACGGGCACGCCGTCCAGGTCCTTCCAGCGCACCGACTTGCGCGCCGCCATCGGGTCGTCCTTGTGCAGCACCACGCTCAGGTGGTCGCCCATGAGGCGCTGCATCTGCACGCCGTCGTCCGCGCGGTCGGGCGTGCCGATGCCGAAGTCGGCGCGTTCGCCGATCAGGCGCGCGATGAACTGGTCGGGCGGGCAGTCGTCCACGTTGACCTGAATGTCCGGGTGCCGCTCGCGGAACGCGCGGATCACCGGCGGCAGCAGGACCTCCGCCAGGGTCGGCGTGCAGGCCACCGTGACACGGCCGCGCCGCAGCGAGGACAGGTCGTCCAGGCCGGCGCTCAGCGAGTCGATGTCGCGCAGCACGCGCTGCGCGGTCTCGATCACGTCGTGCGCCGCCGGCGTGGGCTGCAGCGAGCGCGTCGTGCGGTCGAACAGGCGCATCCCCAGCACCTCTTCCATCTGGCGAATCAGCACGCTCACGGCCGACTGCGTGACGTAGAGCTGCGCGGCCGCCGTGCTCAGGCGCCGCAGCTTGTAGACCGCGACGAAGGCGCGCAGCTGCTTCAGGGTGAGGCCGGTGACGCGGGACGTATTCATGAAGTCATTTTATGGATGCTTGAATAACTATCGATTTACGAATGAACGGATCTGGACTTCAATCGCGGCCTTCCCCCCGCCGACCGATGCCCCCCAGGGACACCCCGTGCGCCGCAACGACCGCCCCGATCACCCCCCGCCTTCGCCCGCGACCGACGCCCCGCCCGAGCGCGTGGCGCTGCGCCTGGGCGAGGCCCGGCTGCTGGGCCTGCGGCGGCGGGGCGTGTCGCGCTTTGGCGGGCTGCGCTACGCGCTGGCACCGGTGGGCGCGCGGCGCTTCGCCCCGCCCGCGCCCCTGCCCCTGCGCGGCGAGGTCGACGCCACCGGCACCGGCCCGATCGCGCCCCAGCTGCCCTCGGCGCTCGCCCCGGTGCTGGGCGCCTGCGAGGCGCCGCAGTCCGAGGACTGCCTGCACCTGACGGTCTGGACACCCGGGGCCGACGCGGCGCGCCGCCCCGTGCTGGTGTGGTGCCACGGCGGCGCCTGGCAAAGCGGCGGCGTGCTCGACTGGTACAGCGGCGAGGCCCTGGCGCGCCGCGGCGATGTGGTCGTGGTGGGCCTCAACGCGCGCCTGGGTCCCCTGGGCTGGCTGCTGGCCGACGGCGGCGTGGCCAACCTCGGCCTGCTGGACCTGGAGCTGGCCTTCCAATGGGTGGC
>NZ_MKSS01000359.1:0-6599 GCF_001897365.1 Hydrogenophaga sp. 70-12 | reverse complement strand
GCAGATGACCATCGAGCGGCCCGCGTCGCGCTCCTCCTGCGACAGCACGTAGTCGTGGTGCTCGATCTCGCCCTCAAGGACCGTGGTCTCGCAGGTGCGGCACAGGCCCTCCCGGCACGAGCACGGAACGCCGATGCCATGGGCTTCCAGCACGTCCAGGATGCTTTGGTTCTGCGGCACCTGCAGGCGCAGGCCGCGCCGGCGCAGTTCGACCTCGAAGGCGCCGCCGGGACCCGCCGCTTCGGCGCCGGGCGCGGGCGCCGAGAAGTACTCGAAGTGCAGGCGCTCGGGCGGCAGGTGCGCGCCCTGGGTCCGCACGGCGTCCATCAGCGCGCTCGGCCCGCAGCAGTAGACGTGCTCGCCCTCGCGCACATCGGCCAGGGCCTCGCGCACGTCCAGCGCCGCCCCGCCGCACAGGGCGTCGAAGTGGAAGCGCACCGCGGCGCCGTGCTGGCCCAGGGTGTCATAGAAGGCCGCGCGTTGCGGGCTGCGGGCGGCATACACCAGCCGCCAGGGGCGCTGGTGCGCGATGCACCAATGCACCATGGACATGATGGGCGTGATGCCGATGCCCCCCGCCACGAACAGGTAGCTGTCCAGGTCCGGGTCCAGCCGGAAGTGGTTGCGCGGCGCGCTGGTCTCCAGGCGATCGCCGCAGCGCAGGCTGCGGTGCACGAACGCCGAGCCGCCCCGGCTGGCCGGCGACAGGCCCACGCCGATGACGTAGCGATCGCGCTCGCGGCAGTCGTTGCTGATCGAGTAGTGGCGCACCAGGCCGCCGGGCAGCCGGATTTCCAGGTGCGCCCCGGGCTCGAAAGCGGGCAGCGGGGCGCCCTGCGGGTCCCGCAGCTCCAGCAGCAGCACGCCGCAGGCCTCGGCCCGCACGTCGCTGACCTGGAGCACCAGGCCGTCCTTCTGATTCGACATCGCGCGCCTCAGGCCGTGGCCCGCTGGGACACCGGCATGGCCACCGGCTGGGCCGCGGACTTCGCTGCCTGCTGCTCGGCCTTCACGCGCTCATCGAACACCCAGCGGAAGTGCGACAGCGCCGCGTCGGCACCGATCGCCAGCATCTTGAAGTCGGGGTCGGCGTCGAGCAGCTTCTGCTGCCCTTCGATGAAGGCCTTGTCCTCCATGAAGCCTTCCTCGATGCTGTTGCGCAGCGAGCGCGCGATGTTGGGGTCGTCGAGGTCGAAGTCGTGCAGGTAGTTCCAGAAGAAGTGGGTGCTGCGCCGCGTCTCCGGGGTCATGAACTGGCAGTTGCAGTAGCTGCGCGCGCCATCCTTGTTGCCGTCCTTGAGGCCGCTGCCGGCCGGCGCGAAGGTGGTGTAGAGGAAGAACATGCCGGGGATCTGCATGTGGCCGATGTTCTTGCGGTCCACCTTGTCCGTCTTGTTCGGGATGACCTTGCGGTGGTAGGGCGGCGGGTCCGAATCCAGGTGCCAGCGCTCCACGCGAAAGCCGTCCTCCAGCCGCTCGATGGCCACCGGCTTGGTCTTGTAGGCGTACTCTTCCGAGCCGCCCAGCGTATTGGTGTGCACGAAGGCCAGGTGCGCGAAGTCGCTGAGGTTGTCGACGATCAGCATCCAGTTGGCGTCGTAGTGCATGTAGTCGGGGATGCCGCGCCAGGCCGGGTCGCGCATGGCCGGGAAGTCCACGATCTTGGCCGGATCGGCCTGGTCCTCGTCGCCCATCCAGATCCACACGATGCCGTCGCGCTCGACCACCGGGTAGCTGCGCACGCCGAGCTTGGGCGGCACCCGTTCCTGGCCCGGGATCTCGATGCACTTGCCGGACGGGTCGAACTTCATGCCGTGGTACATGCAGCGCAGGCAGTCGCCCTCGATGCGCCCCAGGTCCAGCGGGGCGGCCCGGTGGCAGCAGCGATTGTCCAGCGCCACGACACGACCGCTGTCGCCGCGGTACAGCACGACCGGCACCTCCAGCAGCGTTCGCGCCAGCTTCCTGCCGTCGATGAGGTCGTGCGACCACGCCGCGACGTACCAGCAGTTCATGAGAAAAATCCCGTCCTTGTGTGCCATTGCTTCTCCTGATGTGGGGTTGATCCAAGCGTTTGGATGGCGCCGAGATTAGGGTTCGCCAGCCCTGGCATCTACGGGGTCTCGGTGGACACACTGTCCCCTGCGCTGGACAATCGACCCATGACGAGCAACTGGGACGACTACGACCTCTTCTGCCACGTGGTCGAGCACGGCAACTTCTCCGCGGCGGCGCGCGCGCTGGACCGCCCCAAGTCGAGCCTGAGTGCGGCGGTGATCCGCCTCGAAACCTCGCTGCAGGCCCGCCTGCTGGAGCGCACCACGCGCCGGCTGCGCATGACGGAAGCCGGCGAAGCGCTCTTCCATGGCATGGGGCCGCTGTTTGCCGCGCTGCGCGAGGCCCACCTCGCGGCCCTCGAGCAGCGGCAGGGCGTGAGTGGCACGCTGCGCATCGCTGCGCCCTACGAGTTCGGCGCCGAGCACCTGGCGCCGGTGGTGTGCGCGATGATGGATCGCTACCGGCAGCTGCGCATCGAACTCGACGTGCACCATGCCTCGCTCAATCCGCTGGAGCAGGGCCACGACCTGGCGTTCGCGATGCTGGAGTCGGCCTTGCCGGCCTCGACCATCGTGGTGCGCCGGGTGATGTCGCTGGAGCGAAAGCTCTACGCCGCGCCCACGCTCATCAAGGCCCACCGCTCACCCAGCACGCCGCGGCAGCTGGCCAAGATGCCCATGCTGGCGGGCCTGAGCGACACCGAGTGGCGCTTCCGGGGCCCCGATGGCGGCACCGAGAGCATCACCCTGCAGTCGCCCCGCTTGGTCAGCGGGAACGCCGACGTGCGGCTGCAGGCGGCCATCGCCGGCCACGGCGTGCTGCGGGTGGCCGAGCCCTTCGCCACGCCCGCCATCGGCGCGGGCCTGCTGCAGCGCCTGCTGCCGGACTACAGCTGCGACCCGCTGCGCGTGTACGCCCTGTTGCCGGCCAAGCGCCTGATGCCGGAGAAGGTGCGGCTGTTCCTCGAGATGCTGGAGCAGCAGGTGCGGCAGGACGTGACCGGCCGGGGCAGCCTCATGGGCTGGACCAGCCGGCGGCTCATAGGCGCAGCGCCTGAGGCAGCCACAAGGTGATGGCGGGCAGGGCGATCAACAGGCCCAGCCGCACCAGGTCCACCAGCACGAAAGGCATGACGCCGCGCCAGATGGCGCCCGTCGGCACTTCCGGCAGCATGCTGCGCAGCACGAAGACGTTCATGCCCACGGGTGGCGTGATCAGGGAGATCTCGGCGACGCAGACGATCAGCACGCCGAACCAGACCGGGTCCAGGCCCATGTGCGTGATCAGCGGAAAGAAGATCGGCACCGTGAGCAGGATCATCGACAGGGTTTCCATCGCCGCGCCGAGCACCACGTAGATCAGGCAGATGCCCACCACTACCATGAGGGGCGACAGCCCCAGGTCCATGACCGCGTCGCGCAGGTCGGTGGGCATGGTGGTGTAGTTGATGAAGTTGGCGAACAGCGAGGCGCCGATCAGGATGGTGAAGAGCATGGCCGAGGTGCGGCCCGATTCGCCCAGGATCTCGATGAGCCGACCCCAGGACAGGGTGCGCCGCAGCGCGGCGAACAGCAGGCCGCCCATGGCGCCCACACCGGCGGCCTCGGTGGCGGTGAACAGCCCGCCGTACAGGCCTCCCATGACGACGCCGAACAGCAGCAGCACCGCCCACACCTTGCGCAGCGCCTGCCAGCGCTCGCGCCAGGGCGTGTGCTCGCCCGGCGGGCCCAGTTCGGGCGAGCGGGCCGTGACCACCGCCGCGGCCACCATGTACAGCGCCATCGCCAGCAGGCCCGGCAGCAGGCCGGCGGCGAACAGGGCGCCGATGCTCTGCTCGGTCATGATGCCGTAGATGACCAGGATCACGGACGGCGGAATCAGGATGCCCAGGGTGCCGCCGGCGGCGATGGTGCCGGCGGCGAAGGAATCGGCGTAGCGGTAGCGCCGCATCTCGGGCATGGCCACCCGGGCCATGGTGGCCACGGTGGCGAGTGAGGAGCCGCAGATCGCGCCGAAGCCTGCGCAGGACACCAGCGTCGACAGCGACAGCCCGCCGCGGCGGTGCCCGAAGAAGGCGAACGAGGCGCGGAAGAGTTCGCGCGACATCCCGGCCTGCGTCACGAGCTGGCCCATAAGGATGAACAGCGGCACCACCGACAGGGTGTACTTGGCGACGTCCAGCACCTCCGTGGTGGCCGAGGCGCCGGCCGCCGGCCAGCCGCGCATGAAGCCCATGCCCACCACGCCCACGATGCCCATGGCGAAGGCCAGCGGCACGCGCAGGAACATCAGCAGGAAGAGGCCCCCGAACCCGAGCATGGCTTCGTTCATGGGGTGGCCTCCGGTGGGGTGTCGTCGATGGAAGGGGCTGGCGCGAACGCCAGGCCCAGGTGCATCGCGGCCGTCAGCAGCAGCAGCGCCGCGATCGCGTAGTGGAAGTTCGCCAGCCCGATGGACAGGATGGGCGTGGTGTCGCCGTACGAGGCGGTGCGGGCCGCCCGCGCGAACAGCAGCACGCCGATGCCGGCGAGGATCGCCGCGCAGCACAGGTCGGCGAGCCGGGACTGCAGGTGCTTCAGGCGGGCGGGCAGCCAGGGATCGAACAGGTCGAACAGCACGTGCTCGCCTTGGAGGGAGGCCAGCGGCAGCCCGGCGAACACCGTCACGAGCATCAGCAGCTCGACCAGTTCCACGACACCGGGCAGGCCGATGCCGAGCAGCTTGCGCGCGACCACGTCGGCGCATTGCAGCAGCATCATGGCGAAGATCGCGGCGGCCACCGTCCAGGTCAGCAGCGTCTGGATCCGCGCCGTGACCGCGATCCGTGGGGCGGGCGCGGCCGCCGGCGCGGCGGGGCTCGCGAGCATCAGCGCTGCTGCTTCGCGATTTCGGCGCGAAGCTCCTGCAGGACCTGGGCCGCGTTCGGCAGGCCTTTCTGTTTCGCCGCGTCCACCCATTGCTGCTCCAGCGGCGCGGTCTTCTGCCGGATCGCCTCGATCAGCGCTGGCGAGGAGGGCGAGGAGTCCACGCCGATGGCGTCCAGCGCGGCACGGCCGCGCTGGTCGGCGGCGTCCCACTCGCGGCCGATGCGCCGGGCCAGCGGTTCGCCCGACAGCTTCTCGATGGCCGCGCGGTCGGCGGCGGGGAGCCGGCCCCAGGTGCCTTCGTTCATGAACATCGCGAAGCTGGTGTTGTAGAGGCCGCCCGGGATGTTCGTGCGGTACTTGATGAACTTCTCCAGGCGGTACACGGGCACGGATTCGGCCGGAAAGAAGACGCCGTCGACCACGCCGGCCGACATCAGCTCGTAGGACTCCACCGAGGGCTTGAGGATGGCGCTGGCGCCCAGGGCCTGGGCCACGTCCTTGACCATGCCCCCGCCTACGCGGAACTTCAGGCCGCCGAGGTCCGCGAGGGTCTTGATCGGGCGCTTGGACAGGTAGATGTCGGCCGGCCCGTGCGTGAAGACCGAGAGCACCTTCAGGCCCTTGTGCTCCTTCGCGAAGGCGTCGTGGCGCTCGAAGATGCGCTGGTAGGCGACGGAGGTGATCTCGGCCGAGTGGCCCAGGAAGGGCAGTTCGGCCACCGAGGTCAGCACGAAGCGGCCCGGCGTGTAACCGTGGATGCCGAAAGACAGGTCGGCGAGCCCGTCGCGCACCGCGTCGAAGGTGGCGGCCGGGCCCGCCACCGGCTTGGGCAGGATGTTGCAGCTCACGCGCTTGTCCGTGGCCTGGGCCACGTCGTCGCACCACTGGCTGACGGCCTTCATCACGGGATGGGTCTGCGGCACGAACATCGAGGTCGTGAGCACCGTCTGCGCCGACGACAGCAAGGGCACCAGGGCCAGTGCGAGCAGCAGCGTGCGAGGGGTCGCCAATTTCATGGTGTTGTCTCCTGGAGAAAGCGGCACGGCTGTGCCTCGTGGGGTAAAGGGTCGTCAGGCCAGCGCGGCGGTCGCGGCCTCTTCGCCCGTGGCCATCACGCCGATGGAGCAGCCGCAGGCGAAGATGGGGATGGGCTCGTAGCACCAGACCTCGCCGGTGTGGCCTGCGCAGGCGCCGGCCACCGCGATGAAGGTGCGGATCTCGTAGCCGCCCTGGCCGCCGTCGCGCTGGGTCTCTTCGTCGGTGTAGGCGCACAGGGCCTCGCGGTCGTTGCGCGTCCAGCGCGCCAGGAACTCGCGGTCCCAGGCCTCGTTGATGCGCCCGGAGTCCGGCGTGCAGGGCCAGTGCGAGATGCCGCCGGTGCCGATCAGGGCGACGCGCGCCGGCATGGCGTCGGCGGCGCGCCGGATGGCCTCGCCGAGCGCGTAGGCGCGCTGCAGCGGCGCCAGCGGGGGGCCCTGGCAGTTGATGTTGACCGGAATGATGGGCAGGTCGTTCTGCGGCACCAGGTGGTGCAGCGGCACCATGATCCCGTGGTCCAGCTTCCACTCCTCGCAGAAGCTCAGGTCCACCGTGGCCGACATGCCTTCGATCAGCTGCAGCGAGAGCGCGCTGTTGCCGGGCACGCGGCGGCGCGCAATGCCCAGCCACTCGGGG
>NZ_MKSS01000358.1:0-6603 GCF_001897365.1 Hydrogenophaga sp. 70-12 | reverse complement strand
GGCCGCGCGGCCGTTGCGGTCGTAGGCGCGCGCCTGCAGGCGCGGGAACTCGCGGATCAGCGCCTGGCGCAGCCACTGGTTGGCCGGGTCGGTGTGCGCGCTGCGGTGCCAGTACAGGTTGGCCTGGAACGTGGGCGGCCGAAAGGGCAGCCGCACCTGCTTGATGCGCGGGTGGTCGATGATGAAATCGGCCAAGGCCTGCGGCACCACGGCCACCGCGTCG
This sequence comes from Hydrogenophaga sp. 70-12, assembly GCF_001897365.1. Taxonomy (NCBI): domain Bacteria; kingdom Pseudomonadati; phylum Pseudomonadota; class Betaproteobacteria; order Burkholderiales; family Comamonadaceae; genus Hydrogenophaga; species Hydrogenophaga sp. 70-12. The sequence goes on along the minus strand of NZ_MKSS01000358.1, from coordinate 6,380 downwards.
CTCTCCGCCACGATGACGGGCACGCTCATGAAGTGCGGCGTGCGCAGCACCACGTCGCGCTGCAGCTGGCGCCGCTGCAGGAAGCGGTCGAACACCTCCTGGCTTCGGCCGGTGGCCTCCACCACCACGTGCGGCAGGCGCGCGAACTGCTCCGGCGTCATGCGCTCGCCCAGCTCGGGGTGGCGCGCGGCCGCCAGGCAGGCGAACGAGTGCAGCGCGATGCGCCGGTGCATGAAGGCCGAGCCCTTGATGTCGGGGTAGAAGCCGGCCGCCATGTCCACCTCGCCCGCCGCCATGGCCTCCTCCAGGTCGCGCGGCGACATGAACACCGAGCGCAGGCTCATGCGCGAGGCGTTTTCCTTCAAGGCCCGCAGCGCGATCGGCAGGTAGATGCCCTCGGCGATGTCGGTGAGCGCGATGCGGAACTCGCGCGTGGAGGTGGTGGGGTCGAACACCGGCGGCTTGAGCACCTCGGCGTCCACCGCGCGCATGATGCCGCGCACCGAATCGGCCAGGCTGCGCGCGCGGCTGGTGGGTTCCATGCCGCTGGCGCCACGCAGGAACAGCGGGTCGCCGAGCTGCTTGCGCAGGCGCGCCAGCGCGGTGCTCAGGCCAGGCTGGCTCATGTTCAGCGCCTGCGCGGCACCGCCCACGCTCTTGGTGTCGTACACCGCGAGAAACACCCGCAGCAGGTTGAGGTCGAAGCGGGGGGCGGCGTCTTGTCCCATCTGCAATCCAGATACTGTTGATCGCCTTCATCTTATCGACTTATGAGTGGCGCGTACCTAGCATCCGCACACCTTCTTCATCCCGCCCCCACGAGACATGGACACCACCTCCTGCGAACTGCACGACGCCGACGCGTGCGCTGGCGCCGCGAGCGCTCGCGCGGCCGAGGCCCCCGTGGCCCCGCCCGTGAGCCTGCGCTGGCCCGCCGGCGGCGCCACGCGCGTGCCCTACCGCGTCTTCTCCGATCCCGCCATCTACCAGATGGAGCAGGACAAGATCTTCCGCGGCCCGATCTGGCACTACCTCTGCCTGGCGGTGGAGGTGAAGAACCCCGGCGACATCCGCACCACCTGGATCGGCGACACACCCATCATCGTGACGCGCGACGAGAACGGCGAGCTGCACGCCATGGTCAACCGCTGCGCGCACAAGGGCGCCCTGGTCTGCCTCAAGGACCACGACAACAAGAAGTCGCTGACCTGCGTGTACCACGCCTGGAACTACCGGCTCGACGGCCGCCTGCGCGGCGTGGCCTTCCAGAAGGGCGTCAAGGGCAAGGGCGGCATGCCCGAGGACTTCGATGTGTCCCAGCACCGCCTGCAGCCGATCCGCGTGTCGGTGATGGCGGGCATCGTCTTCGGCACCTTCCAGGACGAGACGCCACCGCTGGAGGAATTCCTGGGCGATCGCATCACCGCCTTCCTCAAGCGCAACATGGACCACCCCCTGAAGATCCTCGGCACGCACAGCCAGATGATCCACAACAACTGGAAGCTGTACGCCGAGAACGTGCGCGACTCGTACCACGCCACGCTGCTGCACACCTTCTACACCACCTTCAAGGTGAACCGGCTCGACATGGACGGCGGCATCATCCTGTCCGAGAAGAAGTGGCACCACATCAGCTACAGCAAGCGCGCCACGCTGGACGCCGCCGCCGAGTACCAGAGCGCCGAGGTGCATTCGGCCAAGTACAGCTCCGAGCTCGACGGCCCGCAGCTGCTGCAGGCCTGGGACGGCTTCGACGACCAGATCACGCACAGCATCCAGACCATCTTTCCCACGCTGGTGAGCCAGCTCACGCTGAACTCGCTGGCGGTGCGCTTCGTGGTGCCGCGCGGCGTGGACAAGACCGAGCTGTTCTGGGTCTTCCTGGGCTACGAGACCGACACGCCCGAGCAGGAAAAGATGCGCGTGATGCAGGCCAACCTCACCGGCGCCGCCGGCCTGGTGGCGCTGGAGGACGGCTGCATCAACTCCTTCGTGCAGCGGGGCACGCGCGGCTCCGACGACAAGGCCTCGTTCATCGAGATGGGCGGCCGGCTCGCCGAATCGAACGAGTCCTCGCGCGCCACCGAAGCGGCCGTGCGCGGCTTCTGGCACGGCTACCAGACCATCATGGGATTCCACGAATGAGCGCCGCTGTTCTCTCCCCCACGCCCGCCACGGCCCAGGCCGCGGCGCCGGCCCTTTCCCCGGCGGCGCGCGAGGCCATCGCCGACCTGCTGGAGCGCTACGGCCAGGCCCTCGACGACGACCGCGTCGAGGAATGGAGCGGCTTCTTCGAGCCGGACGGCGTCTACCAGGTGACCACGCGCGAAAACCAGCAGGCCGGCCGCCCCATCGGCATCGTGTTGTGCGAAGGCCGCGGCATGCTGGACGACCGCGTCAAGGCGCTGCGCATCGCCAACATCTTCGAGAGCCACACCCACCGCCACGTGATGGGTCGGCCCCTCATCGAACCCCGGGCCGACGGATGCTGCGAGGTGCGCACGTCCTTCGTGATCTACCGGACCATGTACACCGGCGAGACCGAGGTCTTCGCGACAGGTCGCTATGACGACGTGCTCAAGCCGGGACCCCAGGGATGGCGAATCGCGCAAAGACGCGTCGTGCTGGATTCGCGGATGGTCGACACCTTGATGGTCTATCCGCTCTGACCCCCACCCTTCCGGAGACAAAAGCCCATGACACCCACGATCCCGCGCCGCCTGGCAGCGCTGGCGCTGCTCGGCGCCGGCCTCGCGCTCTCCAGCCCCTTTGCCCTGGCCAGCGACCCCTGGCCGAGCAAGGCCATCCGCATCGTCGTGCCCTACGCGCCGGGCGGCATCGGCGACATCGTCGCCCGCATGATCCAGCCCGTCCTGCAGGACGAGCTCAAGCAGCCGGTGATCATCGAGAACAAGCCGGGCGCCGCCGGCAGCCTGGGCACCGAGTTCGTGGCCAAGGCCCCGCCCGATGGCTACACCCTGCTACTGGCGCTGGCCGCGCCCCAGACCCTGAACCAGTACATCTTCAAGGTCGGCTACGACGGCGTGAAGGACTTCGCGCCCATCACGCTCATCAACACCAACCCCCTGGTGCTGATGGTCAACCCCTCGCTGCCGGTGACCAACCTCAAGGAGTTCATCGCCTACGCCAAGGCCAACCCGGGCAAGCTCAACTTCGGCGGCGCCGGCGGGCTCACGCAGTTCGCGGGCGAGATCCTGAAGCACCAGGTGGGCATCAACATGGTCCACGTGCCCTACCGCGGCGGCGCGCCCGCCGTGGCGGCGGCCGCGGCCGGCGACGTGCACCTGAGCTTCGCCAACTACTCCGACGCCTTGACCTGGATGCAATCGGGCAAGCTGCGCGCCATCGCGCTGACCACGGCGCGCCGCTACCCGCAGACGCCCGACATCCCCACCATCGCCGAATCGGGCGTGCCCGGCTTCGACGTCACCGGCTGGAGCGGTTTGTTCGCGCCGGCCGGCACGCCACCCGCCATCGTCGAGCGCATCGCCAACGTGCTGCGCCCGGCCCTGCAGACGCCGGCCATGCGCAAGCGCATGGAAACCGTGGGCGCCGAGCCCGGCGGCAACTCGCCCGCCGAGTTCGCCAAGCAGGTGGCGGACGACGCGCGCAAGTGGTCGGAGTTCGTCAAGACCAGCGGCATCCAGGTCACCCAGTAAGCTCTTCCCATGATCCACGAACTCAAACGCTACGAGGCCGCGCCCGGCCAGGGCCCGGCCCTGCGCGAGCGCTTCGCCCGGCTCACCATGCCCCTGTTCCAGCGCCACGGCATCACTCTGCTGCATTGCTGGGAGCCTGAGGGCGAGCCCGACACCTTCGTCTACCTGGTGGCCTTCGCCGACGCGGCCGCCAGCGAGGCCGCCTGGAAGGCCTTCGGCGCCGACCCCGACTGGAAAGCCGGCAAGGCCGCCAGCGAGGCCAACGGCCCGCTGCTGGCGCGCCAGACCACCACGGTGCTGCGCCCCAGCGCCTTCTCGCCCGGCGCGCACTGAGCCGCCCGGCCACCCGCTGCCCATGAACGCGCGCCTGCTGCCCCTCACCGTGGGGCTGGCCTTCTTCATGGAGCAGCTGGACTCGACCATCATCGCGCCGGCCATCCCCGACATCGCGGCCAGCCTGGGCGTGGACCCGCTCAGCCTGAACCTCACGATGACGGTCTACCTGCTGTGCAGCGTGGTCTTCATCCCCACCGGCGACTGGCTGGCCTCGCGCTTTGGCACGCGCACCGTGTTCCAGGCCGCACTGGCCGTGTTCGCGCTCAGCTCGCTGATGTGCGCGCTGGCCACCAGCCTGCCCCTGCTGGTGGCGGCGCGCGCCCTGCAGGGCGCCTCGGCCGCGCTGATGGTGCCGGTGGGCCGCACGTCCATCGTGCACGTCACGCCCAAGCCGCAGCTGGTGAACGCGCTGGCCTGGATGATCACGCTGGCCATGGCCGGCCCCATGCTGGGCCCGCCGCTGGGCGGCCTGCTCACCACCTGGCTGTCGTGGCACTGGGTGTTCCTCATCAACGTGCCCATTGCGCTGCTGTGCCTGCTGGGCTCGCTGCGCGCCTTCCCGCAGATCCGGCAGGCGGCCGACGGCCGCTTCGACCCGCTGTCCTGGCTGCTGCTCGGCGGCGCGCTCGCCATCGCCATCGTTGTGCTCGACGGCCTGCGCGAAGGGCGCTGGAGCGGGGCCTTGTGGCTGGTGCCGATGGCCGCGCTCGGCCTGGCCTACGGCTGGCGCCACCGCCGCGCGCGCCTGCCCATGCTCGACTTTTCGCTGTTGCGCGTGCCCACCTTCGCGGCCTCGTTCTGGTCGGGCTCGCTGCTGCGCGTGGGCTACGGCGCCCTGCCCTTCCTGCTGCCGCTCATGCTGCAGCTGGGCCTGGGCTACACGCCGGTGCAAAGCGGCCTGGTGCTGCTGGCCGCCGGCCTGGTCGCCATGCTCACCAAGACACAGACCACGCCCATGCTGCGCCGCTGGGGCTTTCGCCGCGTGATGCTGGCCAACGGCAGCCTGTGCGTGGCCGGTCTGCTGGTGTGCGCGCTGTTTCGCGAATCCTGGGGCCTGGGCGCCATCGCGCTGGCCGTGTCCATCGCGGGCTTCTTCCGCGCGGTGCAGTTCAACGCGGTGGCGGCCATCGCCTACGCCGAACTGCCGCCGGCGCGCATCGGCGCGGCCACCACGCTCAACACCATGGTCTGGCAGCTCGCCATCATGGTCGGCATCGCGCTGTCCTCGGTGGTGGTGTCGCTGGCGGCGCGCGGCGCCGGCCGGGCCGAGGCCGCGCCGGTCGACTACGGCATCGCCTTCCTCATGCTCGCCCTCATCGGCGCCCTGGCCACGCCCGCCTGCCTGCGCCTGCCGCGCGACGCGGGCAGCCAGCTCAGCGGCCACAAGGCCTGACCCTCCCTCTGCGTTTCGCCATGAACCACACCACCCTGATCAGCGCCGACGACCTGGCCGCCGCCCTGCGCTCGCCGAACCCGCCCACCGTGCTCGACTGCAGCAGCGACACCAGCGATCCCGAGATCGGGCGCCGCGCCTACGAGGCGGGCCACATCCCCGGCGCCCACCACGTGCACATGGGGCGCACGCTGTCCGGCCAGCGCACCGGCGACAACGGCCGCAACCCCTTGCCCGAGCCCCTGGTGTTCCTGCAGGCCATGAGCGCGCTGGGCATCGGCACCGACACGCGGGTCGTGGCCTACGACAACAGCGGCGGCGTGTACGCCTCGCGCCTGTGGTGGATGCTGCGCTGGATCGGCCATGGCGCGGTGGCCGTGCTCGATGGCGGCCTGGGCGCCTGGAAGGCCGCGGGCCAGCCGGTGACGGCGGACGTGCCGCCACGCCCCACGCCCGCGGCGCTGAAGGCCCGCCCCTCGCTCGCCGCGACAGCGAACTACGGGCAGCTGCGCGCCAACATCGACGCGCCGCGCTGGCTGGTGCTGGACGCGCGCGCGCCCGACCGCTTCCGCGGCGAGAACGAAACCCTGGACCCCCAGGGCGGCCACATCCCCGGCGCGCGCAACCGCCTGTTCCGCGACAACCTGCAGGCCGACGGCCGCTTCAAACCGGCTGCCACGCTGCGCGCCGAATTCGAGGCCGTGCTGGATGGCCACCCACCCGAGGCCGTGGTGAACCAATGCGGCTCCGGCGTCAGCGCCTGCCACAACCTGCTGGCCATGGAGATCGCGGGCCTGGGCGGCTCGATGCTCTACCCGGGCTCCTGGAGCGAGTGGTGCAGCCGGCCCGGCGCGCCCATCGCCACCGGGGCGGCCTGAGCGCGGGACGCTAGAATCCGCCCCGATGCGGGTGTAGTTCAATGGCAGAACGGCAGCTTCCCAAGCTTCATACGAGGGTTCGATTCCCTTCAC
>NZ_MKSS01000357.1:0-965 GCF_001897365.1 Hydrogenophaga sp. 70-12 | reverse complement strand
GTTCGAGATCGGCACCATCCTCAAGATGGGCTTCCCGGGCTACTTCCTCATCGTGGGCGACTTCATCAACTGGGCCAAGAACAACGGCTGCCCGGTGGGGCCGGGCCGCGGCTCGGGCGCGGGCTCGCTGGTGGCCTACGCGCTCAAGATCACCGACCTCGACCCGCTGCAATACAACCTGCTGTTCGAGCGCTTCCTCAACCCGGAGCGGGTGTCCATGCCCGACTTCGACATCGACTTCTGCCAGGGCAACCGCGACCGCGTCATCGAGTACGTGAAGCAGAAATACGGCAAGGACGCGGTGAGCCAGATCGCCACCTTCGGCACCATGGCCGCGCGCGCGGCCATCCGCGACGTGGGCCGCGTGCTCGACCTGTCCTACGGTTTCTGCGACGGCATCTCCAAGCTGGTGCCCAACAAGCCCGGCATGAGCGTGACCCTGCAGTACCCGCCCGTGCCCAAGAAAGAGGGCGACAAGAACAACTACGCGCTCGAGATGGAGCCGCTGCTGGCCGAGCGCGTGCGCCAGGAAGAAGACGTCAAGACCCTGATCGAGCTGGCACAGAAGCTCGAGGGCATGACCCGCAACGTGGGCATGCACGCGGGCGGCGTGCTGATCGCGCCCGGCAAGCTCACCGACTTCTGCCCGCTGTACGCACAGCCCGGCAGCGACTCGGCCGTGAGCCAGTACGACAAGGACGACGTCGAGGCGATCGGTCTGGTGAAGTTCGACTTCCTGGGCCTGGCCACGCTCACCATCCTGGAAATCGCGCGCGAGTTCATCATGAAGCGCCACAAGGGGCAGGAGAACTTCCGCTTCGAGGACGTGCGGCTTGACGATCCCAAGGTCTATGCCCTGTTCTCGCGTGGCCAGACCGAAGCCGTGTTCCAGTTTGAAAGCCGCGGCATGCAGGGCATGCTGCGCGACGCCAAGCCCACGCGCCTGGAGGACCTGATCGCGCTCA
>NZ_MKSS01000356.1:0-1090 GCF_001897365.1 Hydrogenophaga sp. 70-12 | reverse complement strand
CACCGGTTCGCGCCACACCGTGGGCGTGGCGGGGGTGTACTGGATCAGCTCGATCAGGTGGTTGCGCATCACCACCTGGCCCGGCGTGAGCGCGAGCGCCCGGCCGGGCTCGAAGGCCTGCAGCCCGCGCGCTTCGCCGCCCGAGGCCACGGCCATGGCATCGCGCGCCCAGTTCGCCGCGCCGCTGGCGAGGTTGGCGCCGCCGGTGCGCAGGGTTTCCTGCAGCACTTGCGGGTTGGTCAGCGGCGAGTTGGACGGCGACAGCATGTCCAGCCACTGGCGCGCCACGAAGGCCGTCACCTCCTCGTGGTGGCGCGAGACGCCGCGCACACCGTGCGTGGCCTCGTCCCACCAGCGCTCCTGCAGCAGGAAGCCCTGGGCCAGCGCGTTGAAGGGAAAGCGCCGCCACTCGGGCCGGCTGAAGCGCTTGTCCTGGGGCGCGGGCGCCACGCAGTTCTCGCACGGGCCCTGGGCGGCGCGCCAGAGGTAGTGCGCCCAGGCCTGCACCTTGTGCAGCGCGCTGGCCGACAGCTGCGCCTGCCGGGTGGGCGACACCAGTAGGTGCAGCCACCAGTCGGCCTGGGCCTGCGCCAGCGCGACCGGCGACAGCCCGTTGGACAGCCGGGCGAGCCACAGCTTGAGCGGCAGGTCCATGGGCGGCGGGCCGGTCGTCGTCGGCGGCGGGTCGTCGGTTCGCATGCCGCCATGATCGGCCCCGGCCGCCGCGCGCGCTTGCGCTATGTCAAGGGCGGCGCGGATCGGGCTTGCGCCGCGCCCGGGGGCGCCTAGCATGGGCCGGACGGGAAGCGCCGCCGCCGGGGCGGCGCCACAGCCCGCGCGGAGTTTGTCCATTGAGCGTTTCGAGCATGCGGGCCATGGCCATCGACGCCGCCACGCGGCGGCTGGTGCCGGTGCGCCGGCCCGTGCCCGTGCCTGGCCCGCGCGAGGTGCTCCTGCGCGTGCGCGCCTGCGGGGTGTGCCGCACCGACCTGCACATCATCGACGGCGAACTGCCGCGGCGCGAGCCGTCGGCCGTGCCGGGCCACGAGGTGGTGGGCGAGGTGGTGGGCCTGGGGCCGCAGGCGCGGCG
>NZ_MKSS01000355.1:0-11065 GCF_001897365.1 Hydrogenophaga sp. 70-12 | reverse complement strand
GCCCCGAGGTGAACTCGCGCGCCAGGCCCACCTCGATGCGCTCGGCCCAGAAGGTGTCGGGCCATTCGGCCAGGGTGGCGCCGTCGGTGCGGTAGCGCACGCGCCGCGAGACGAGGTACTCCGGAATCTCCAGGCGCGCGACCGCGAGCGTGGCGTTCTCCACCGGCGGCGCGGCCGATGGCGCGGTGGCGATGGCCGGGGTGCCCGGCAGGGTCAGCAGCGTGGGCGCCCGCTCGGGCGCCGAGGCGCAGCCGGTGAGGACGGCCGCGGCGGCGGCGGCGAGCGCGAGGGCCGCGGCGCGGCGGGTGAAGGAGGGCGTGCTCATTCGCGTCGGTTCCCGAAAATGATGGCGTTGGGTTTCTCTTCGAGCAGCTCGGCGAACGAGCGCAGCCCGCGCGCGGCCTGCGACAGGTCGCGCACCGCGGTTTCCAGGTCGGCGCGCAGCGGCGCGTCCGGCGCGGAGAGGTCGGCCAGGCGGTCCATGGCCAGCTTGGCCGATTGCGTGGCCTCGCGCGCGCCGACCAGCGCGCGCTGCAGTTCCGGCCGCGCCTCCTGAATGGATTGCTCGGTGCTGCGCGACAGCCGCTCGACGGACGCCAGCGTCGCCGTCGAGCTGGCCTGCACCTGGTGGATGGTCTCCGTGGCCGCGGCCAGGGTCTGGCGCGAGGCCGCCGTCGTCAGCTTGAGCTCGGCCGAGGCTTCGGACAGCGCCACCTGCACGCCGCTCAGCGTCTTCTGCACCACCACGAGCGTGTTGCGCATCTCCTCGGCCGTGGCGCGCATCTCGCTCACGGTGTCGCGCAGCGGCAGCTCGGCCACCTGTTGGATCAGCGGGCCAAAGCGGTCCTGCAGTGCCGGGATCTCCGGGTGGCGCGAGCCGCCGTGCAGCGTGGCGGGCGTCTGCGGGGCGAAGTCGAGCTCGACCGCCTTCTGGCCGGTCACGATGCTTTCCGACACCAGCCGCGCGCGCAGGCCGCGCGCCACCAGCGCGGGCACGTCGACGCCCGCGCCCGCGAGCGCCGAGGCCTGCAGCCGCATGACCACGGGCACCGTGGTGCGCAGCGTCGCGCCATCGACGCGGATGCCGATCTCGGTGACCTGGCCGATGGCGACGCCGCGAAAGGTCACCGGCGCGCCGATCGACAGGCCGCTGACGTTGTCTTCGTAGAAGACCGTGGCCTTCTGCTGGTCGCTGAACCAGTCCCTGCCGCCGAGCCAGAAGATGGCGGCCAGCACGATGAACAGGGCGGCGACGACGAAGCTGCCGATGAGCAGGGCGTAGCGTTTCATGCGGAATCTCCCCGCGCGCTGGGCGCTGGTGGGTCGGGCGGCACTTCCCTTCGCAGGAAGGCATCGACCGTGGGATGGACGTGGGCCCGCGCGAGTTCGCGCGGGCAGCCGCGCGCGATGGGCGTTTGGCTGTCGGCGTCCAGGAACAGGCCGTCGTCCGCGATGGCGAACAGGCTGGGCAGTTCGTGGCTGACCAGGACCACGGCCGCGCCGGTGCGCTGGCGGATGTCGAGGATCAGGTCGTCGAGCCGGCGCGAGCTGATCGGGTCCAGGCCCGCCGAGGGCTCGTCGAGAAACAGCAGCGGCGGCTCGGCGGCGATGGCGCGCGCCAGCCCCGCGCGTTTCTTCATGCCGCCGCTGAGCTGGGCCGGCATCTGGTGGGCGGCGTCGTCCAGGCCCACCCAGGCCAGCACCTCGCGCGCGCGCGCCTCCTGCGCCCGGGCGTCCAGCGCCGTCTGCCGCGCCAGCGCCAGGCAGACGTTGTCCAGCACGGTCATAGACGACCACAGCGCCGCGCTCTGGAACAGCATGCCGAACTTCAGCCGCATGGCCTCGCGCTCGGCCTCGCCGCTGGCCCAGTAGTCGACGCCGCCGTGGCGCACCGTGCCGCTGGCCGGCGGCAGCAGGCCCACCAGGTGCTTGAGCAGGGTGCTCTTGCCGCAGCCGCTGCCGCCCATGATGGCGAAGATGCGGCCGGCCTCCACCTCGAACGAGACGCCGCGCTGGATCAGGCGATCGCCGAAGCGCATCTCCAGGTCTTGCACGTTCAGCAGCGCCGCCATTCAGATCCCCAGCGTGTTCGCGACCAGCGCGAACACGGCGTCGATGACGATGATGGCCACGATGCTGGTCACCACCGCGCCCGTGGTGGCCAGGCCCACGCCCGCGGCGTTGCGCTGCGCGTAGAGGCCGTGGTAGCAGCCCACCATGCCGATCAGCGCGCCGAACACCAGCGACTTCGCCGCGCCCAGGCCGAGGTGCGTCCAACTGAGCGCCTCGGCCGTGCGGTGCATGTAGGCGGCGGGCGAGAGATCGAGCATCACCGAGGCCACCACCATGCCGCCCACCAGGCCCGCGAGGCAGGCGAAGACGAACAGCAGCGGCATCATCACCAGCAGCGCCGCCACGCGCGGCAGCACCAGGAAGTCCATCGCCGGCAGGCCCAGCACCTCCAGCGCGTCCACCTCCTCGTTGGTCTGCATGGTGGCCAGCTCGGCCGCGAAGGCCGCGCCGGTGCGCCCGGCGATGACCACGGCGGTGATGATGGCCGCCATCTCGCGCGCCACCGAAATGGCCACCAGGTCGGCGACGAAGATGCCGGCCCCGAACTTGAGCAGCTGCACGGCGCCGACGAAGGCGAGGATGGCGCCCACCAGGAAGTTGACCAGGCAGACGATGCCCACCGCGCGGGCGCTGGTGTCGGCCAGCACGCGCAGGGCGTCCTGCACGCGGTAGCGGCGCCGTCCGCCCAGCGCCGCCACGGCCGCGAGCAGGACCTCGCCGAGAAAGGCGACGGGCCGGCGCGCGAAGGCGAGGGAGACCGGCATCAGGCGCGGACCTTTCGGCGCACGGGGGTGGCAGCGGGACGGGCTGTCATCGGTCCTATCTTATGCAGCCGCGGGCGTTTCCGGCTGTAACCGGTCTCTGCGCGCCAGCGCCGGGAACACCCGCCACCACACGGCCACCACCACCAGGGTGCCGATGCCGCCCAGCAGCACCGAGCCCACCGGCCCCAGCAGCGCCGCCGTCGCGCCCGACTCGAACTCGCCGAGCTGGTTGCTCGCGCCAATGAACACCGCGTTCACCGCGCCCACGCGGCCGCGCATCTCGTCCGGGGTTTCGAGCTGCACCAGCGACTGGCGGATCACCACGCTGAACATGTCGGCCGCGCCGCTGATGGCCAGCGCCGCGAAGGCCGCCCAGAAGCTGGTGGACAGCGCGAAGGCGATCATCGCGGCGCCGAACACCGCCACCGCGCCCAGCAGCCGGCGCCCCGCGCGGCGTGCGATGGGAAAGCGCGCCAGGCACAGGCCCACCAGCACCGCGCCCAGCGCCGGCGCCGAGCGCAGCAGCCCCAGGCCTTCGGGACCGGTGTGCAGCACATCGTGCGCGAAGATGGGCAGCAGCGCCGTGGCGCCGCCCAGCAGCACGGCGAATAGGTCCAGCGACACGGCACCCAGCAGCACCGGCCGCCGCCAGATGAAGCGCAAGCCGGCCGTGAGCTGCGACAGGCCAGGCGCCGCGCGCGGTCCCGGCGCGGGCCGGTGGCGCATGCGCAGCACGCCGGCGATGGCCACCATCAGCAGCAGCCACGACAGCGCGTACACGACCGCCGCGCCCCAGTGCGCGCCCAGGGCGCCGGCCTGGCCGGCCGCGTCGGCGGCGGCCAGCGCCCGCGGGTCCATCCGCCGCGCCACCGCCGGCCCCAGGGCGTACAGCGCGCCGCCCAGCGCGGGCCCGCCGATCACGGCGGCCTGCATGGTGGAGCTGGCGGCGGCCACCGCGCGCGGCAGCAGGCCCAGCGGCACCAGCGTGGGCAGCAGCGCCTGGTGCGCGGGCATCTGCAAGGCGCGCGCCGCGCCCAGCAGCACGGACAGCAGCAGGATCACCTGCGGCCCCACCCAGCCCCCGGCGCTGGCCAGGGCCAGGCAGAAGGCGGCCAGGCATTGCAGGCCCAGGGCGCCGGCCAGCAGCAGGCGCCGGTCGTGCCGGTCCACCAGGTGGCCGGCGGGCAGGGTCAGCAGCAGCGCGGGCAGGAACTGCGCGAGCCCGACCAGGCCCAGGTACCAGGCGCTGGCGGTGAGGTCGTACATCTGCCAGCCCAGCGCCACCATCAGCATCTGGTTGGCGGCGCCGCCGGTCACGCGCGCGGCCAGCAGGCGCAGGTAGTCGCGCTGGTCGCGCAGCCGCGCCGGTACCGTGTCGGGCCGCGTGTTGGGAGGGGGCATGCGGCGAGTCTAGGCGCGTGGGCGACGCCGCCTCGGCGGCCGGGAACATGCCCATCCGGTTCACAGACCGATACAGCGGCCCGGGAACGCCGCTTGCCGCGCGGGCTTCCCACACCCATGGCAACGCCGTTCCACTTCCATCGCCGGGGCCCGGGCTTGCCGCGGGGCCGCCAGGCGCGCGCACCGCGCGGGGGGCACTGAATGGGGCCGCGGCGGCGCACGTTCATCGGCCTGGGCCTGGCCGGCGCGGCGTTGGTGGCCGCGCTGGTGGTGGCCGAGCACCGCGGCTGGCCCTTTCTGCGCGAACCGGTGCAGCGCGCGGCCACGCGCGCCGCGGCGGTGCCGGTGCGGCTGGAGGGGCCGTTTCGCCTGCACCTGTTCGGGCGCCCGCGCATCGAGGTGGGCCAGTTGAACCTCGCCTCGGCCGAGCGCTTCGGCGCGCCGCACCTGGTGGACGCGCGCGGCGTGCGCCTGTCCTGGCGCTGGGGCGACATCTGGCGCTGGTGGCGCGGCGACCGCCTGCGCCTGCAGGCGCTGAGCGCGGACGCGCTCGACGCCCGGCTGCGGCGCCTGGACGATGGCAGCGCCAACTGGCAGCTGGGCGCGCGCGAACCCCGGCCCGAGGCCGAGCCCCTGGGCGGCCTGCCGCGCTTCGGCTCGCTGGTGATCGGCCAGGGCGAGGTCGATTGGAAGGACCCCATCGCCGACGTCGACATCGACATCCGTCTGCGCGGCCGCGAGGGCGAGGCCGAGGCCGCGAACGCCGGTTACCAGGCCTCGTTCAGCGGCCGCTACCGCGCCCTGCCGCTGCGCCTGCAGGCCCACGCGGGCGGCACGCTGCCGCTGCTCAACGACCCCGAGACCGCGCCCGACGCGCCCTGGGTGCCGGTGCGCGTGGAGGGCACGGCGGGCGCCGCGCGCCTGCGGTTCGACGGCGAGGCCGCGGCGCTGCTGGGTCTGCCGCGCCTGCGGGGCGCGCTGGCCTTGAGCGGCCCCTCGCTGGCGGCGGTGGGCCGGCCGCTGGGCATCACATTGCCGCGCACGCCGCCCTTCGAACTGCGCGGCACGCTGTCGCAGGGCGACGGCGTGTGGCGGCTGCAGGCCGAGCGCGCCCACATCGGCAGCAGCCGGCTCGCGGGCGATCTGCGGTTCCACCAGCGCGCCCGGCCGCGCCGCCTGACCGGCGAATTGCAGGGACAGCGGCTCGCGCTCGCCGACCTCGGGCCGGCGATCGGTGCCGGGGGTGCTGCCGCCGCGCCCGCCCCCCAGGGCCCGCGCCGCGTGCTGCCGCAGCACCGCTTCGACCTGCCGTCGCTGCAGGCCATGGACGCCGACGTGCGCGTGGCCATCGGGTCGCTGGACTTCGGCACGCGGGCCATGGCGCCGCTGCGTGGGCTGCGCACCCGCGTGCGATTGGCGCAGGGGGTGCTGAGGCTCGACGATCTGCGGGCCGAGGTGGCCGGCGGCCGCGTCGAGGGCATGACCCAGCTCGACGCCACGGCCAGGCCCGCCTCGTGGCGGGCGCGCCTCGAGATGAACGGCGTCGACGTCGCGGGCTGGCTGCGCGGCCTGCGCCGCGAGGGCGCGCCCGCGCCCAGCGCCGCCTCCGCCCTGAAGCGGGAGCGCGAGCGGGCGCGCCAGGGCGGCGAACAGGGCCTGAAGTCCTACCTCACCGGCGTGCTGTCGGCGCGGCTGGACGTGACGGGGGCGGGCCAGTCCACGGCCGAGATCCTGGGCTCGCTCGACGGGCCCATCGACCTGCGCCTGCGCGACGGCACCATCTCCCACGTGGCCACCGAAGCCATGGGCCTGGACCTCGCCCAGGCCCTGGGCGTGGTGGTGGGCGGCGACCGCCCGCTGCCGCTGCGCTGCGCGCGTTTCGACCTGCGCGCGCGCGAGGGCGTGGTCGAGCCGCGGCTCGCCGTGCTCGACAACCGCGACAGCACGGTGCATGTCGCGGGCCGCGTGAACCTGCGCGACGAAAGCCTGGCGCTGCGCCTGGTCACGCGGCCCAAGGACTGGTCGCCGCTGTCGCTGCGCACGCCGGTCACCGTGGGCGGCACGCTGGGCCAGCCCAAGGTCGGCATCGAAGGCGGGCGCCTGGCGGGGCGCGTGGCCGGTGCGATCGCGCTGGGGGCCGCCGCCGGCCCGGTGGCGGCGGTGATCCCTTTCATCGAGCGCGGCCGCCAGGAGGACGGCGACCCCTGCGAACCGTCGGCGCCCGCCGCGCCCGCGAACAAGCGCTGAGCCGATGCGGACCGGTGCGGGGCGGTGGGCCCGCGGGCGTCCGTCAGAATCGGCCTGCGCGGCGCGTGCCCCCGAGGCCCGTGGCCGCCGCAGCAGGAGACCCCATGGACGACCCCTCGTACGCCGAGGTGCGCGGCATCGACGTGACGATGCTGCGCGCCTTCGACGCGCTGATCCGCGAGCGCAGCGTGTCGCGCGCCGCGGCGCGGCTCTTCTTGAGCCAGCCCGCCGTCAGCGCCTGCCTCAAGCGCCTGCGCGTGGCCTTCGGCGACGAGCTGTTCGTGCGCACCCAGTACGGCGTCGAGCCCACGCCGCGCGCGCTCGCGCTGGCGCCTGGCGTGGAATCGGTGCTCTCGGATCTGCAGCGGCTCATGAGCCGCCAGCAGCCCTTCGACCCCGCCGCGTCCGACCGCATCCTGCGCGTGGCCGGCAGCGACCACCTCTGCCGCACCCTCATGCCCGGCCTGTGCCAGACGCTGGGCGCGCTGGGCTCGCGCATGCGCGTGTCCTGGTCGCTGGCCGACTACAGCAAGACCGCCGAGGAGCTGGCGCGCGGCGACATCGACCTGGCGCTGATCCCGCGCATCACGCAGGTGACCGGCGTGCAGACCTCCATCCTGTGCGAGGACTCCTACGTGGGCGTGGCGCGCCTGGGGCACCCGGTGCTGGCCAGCGGCCTCGACCTCGACGCCTTTTGCGCCTGGCGGCACGTGGTGCTGGGCCAGTCGCGCTCGGTGCTCGACGACACCATCGACAGCCAGCTCGCGCGCCTGGACCGCCGCCGCGTGGTGCAGGCCGGCGTCAACTCCTTCAGCCAGATGGTGGACCTGCTGGCCGAGACCGACCTGATCGCCGTCTTCCCGCAGCGCGTGGCGCGCCGCTACCTGCATGCGCTGGGTTCGCGGCCGCTGCCGCTGGAGCTGCCCGACTACCGCCTGCACGCCTGCTGGCACAAGCGCAGCGAGGCGGACGAGGCCGTGGTCTGGCTGCGCGGGCAGGTGATCGAGGCCATCGAGCGCACGCTCTGACGGGCGCGCCAGCGGCGCGGGTGGGGCAGCTATCAGCCCCACGCATATCTCATATCCAAACGTTTGCTTTGATCCGGCGCGCGCACCGGCCTATCGTGCGGCCCCGCATTGCACAACCCACGACGGAGACACGCATGAACCGACGCGACCTGGTGGCCCTTGGCCTGGCCTCGCCTTTCCTGGGCACGGCCCTGGCCCAGACGGCCCCCAGCTTTCCCAACCGCCACGTGCGCCTCATCGCCTTCGGCGAGCCCGGCGGCCCGCTGGACATCCTGGGCCGCGTGTTCGCCGAGCGCCTGTCCAAGGCCTGGGGCCAGCCGGTGGTGGTGGAGACCCGGCCCGGCGCGGGCGGCATGATCGCCGCCGACTTCGTCGCCAAGGCGCCGGCCGATGGGCACACCTTCCTGTTCACCATCACGCACACGCAGCTGGTGCTGCCCTTCCTGCAGAAAACGCCGTACGACCCGATCAAGGACTTCCAGCCCCTCACCCCGGTGGGCGTGGGTGGCCCGGTGCTGATGGTGCGCGCCGACTCGCCGGTGACCAGCGTGCAGGAGTACGTGGCCTGGGCCAAGGCCAAGGGCCGCGCCACCTGCGCCACCTGGGGCCAGGGCACGGCCGCGCACCTCTACACCGAGCTGCTGCGCAAGCAGACCGGCGCGCCCATCGACCACGTGCCCTACAAGGGCCAGGCCGGCGCGCACATCGACCTGTTCGGCGGCGTCATCGACTCGGCCTGGGCCAATCCCGCCACCGCCAAGGTGCACCTGCAGGGCGACAAGAACTCGGGCGGCAAGCCCAAGGTGCGGGTCATCGCCATCGCCGGCAGCCAGCGCAGCGGCACCCTGCCCGACGTGCCCACGTTCGTGGAGCAGGGCTTCAAGGGCGGCTTCGAGACCGAGAGCTGGTTCGGCTTTCTCGCGCCGGCCAAGACGCCGCGCCCAGTCGTCGAGCAGATCGTCAAGGGCCTGCACGTGGCCGCCAGGACCGACGAGGTGCGCCAGCGCCTGGTCGACCTTGGCCTGACGCCGCTCACGCAAAGCCCCGACGAGTTCGCCCAGTCGCAGCAGAAGGAAATGCCGCAGTGGGAGGCGCTGATCCGCGCCGCCGGCATGCGCGCCAGCTGATCGCCCCCGACCCATGAACGCACGGATCATTCCCCTCATTCCCGACCAGGGCACGGCCTACGGCCGCCCGGCGCCCAGCCACAAGAAGGAGCTCACCGAGGTGGGCCCGGGCACGCCCATGGGCGAGCTGCTGCGCCGCTACTGGCACCCCATCGGCCTGGCCGCCGACGCCACCGACACGCCGCGCCAGGTGCGCGTGCTCGGCGAAGACCTGATCCTCTTTCGCGACAAGCAGGGCCGCGCCGGCCTGGTCTACCCGCACTGCGCGCACCGCGGCACCTCGCTGCTGTACGGCAAGGTGGAAGAGAACGGCATCCGCTGCTGCTACCACGGCTGGCTGTTCTCGGCCGACGGCCGCTGCCTGGAGCAGCCCTGCGAGCCCGAGGGCGGCAAGTTCCGCGACAAGGTGCGCCAGCCCTGGTACCCGGTGCAGGAACGGTACGGCCTGGTCTGGGCCTACATGGGCCCGCCCGAGAAGAAGCCCACGCTGCCGCGCTACGAGGCGCTGGAGAACCTCGACCCGGGCGAGTTCCTGGAGGCCAACGACCGCAGCATCGGCGGCGGTGGCCCGCAGATCATCGACTGCAACTGGCTGCAGCACTACGAGAACCTGGTCGACCCCTTCCACGTGGTGGTGCTGCACTCGACCTTCAGCGGCACGCAGTTCGTCGAGCAGATGGCGCTCATGCCCCAGGTCACCTGGGACAAGGTCGAGCTGGGCGTGCGAACCACCTCGGTGCGCCAGCTCGACGACGGCAAGACCTTCCGCCGCGTGAGCCAGGCCGCCATTCCGACGCTGCGCGTGATTCCCAGCCCGCGCCTGGGCAAGTTCGGCCGCGTCGAATCGCTCGGCTGGATCCTGCCCATCGACGACCACCATTTCCGCATCTACGTGGTGGGCCGCATGAGCGAGGCCGGTGAGCTGGCCAAGATGCGCTCGCGCCAGAACGGCAAGCTGTGGGAGGAGCTCACCGAAGAAGAGCACCGCGCCTCGCCGGGCGACTACGAGGCCATGGTCAGCCAGGGCAAGATCGCCAGGCACTCCGAGGAGCACCTGGCCACCTCCGACCGCGGCATCGTGATGCTGCGCCGCTTCCTGCAGGCTCAGGTGGAGGCCGTGCAGCGCGGCGAAGACCCGGTGGGCGTGAGCTTCGACCCCGAGGCGCCGCCGGTGTTCTTCGACGCCGGCAACTTCCTGGAAGGCTGATCGCGGCGATGGGCCTGGATTTCGTGGTGAAGGTCGCGCGCAAGCGCGTGGAGGCCGAAGGCATCGTGCTGCTGGACCTGGAGGGCGAGGGCGTCGCGCTGCCGGCCTTTACCGCCGGCGCGCACATCGACGTGAAGACGCCCTCGGGCGCGGTGCGGCAGTACTCGCTGTGCGGTCCGCCCGGCCAGCCCGGGCCCTACCAGATCGCCGTGCTGCGCGAGGCGGCGGGACGCGGCGGCTCGGCGTCGATGCACGACGCGCTGGCCGAAGGCGACCGGCTGGCGGTGTCTGCGCCGCGCAACCACTTCGCCTTGAGCGAGGCGCCGGGCGCCAGCCTGCTGTTCGCGGCGGGCATCGGCATCACGCCCCTGGTGGCCATGGCCGACGCGTTGCACGCCCAGGGCCGCGAGTTCACGTTGCACTACTGCGCGCGCAGCGAGGCGCGCACCGCCTTCCTGCGCCGCCTGCGCGAGCGGCCCTACGCCGATCGCGTGCGCTTCCATTTCGATGGCGGCGAGGCCAGCCGGCAACTGGACATCGCCGCCGCGCTGGCCGCGGCACCGGACGGCGCGCACGCCTACGTCTGCGGCCCCCAGCCCTTCATCGCCGCCGTGCGGGACGGCGCGGCCCGGGCCGGCTGGCCCGCGGCGCGCGTGCACTTCGAACACTTCTCGGGTGTGGCCACCGACACCCGCGGCGACGGCTCCTTCGACGTCGTGCTGTCGCGCAGCGGGCGCACGGTGCGCATCGCGCCCGACGTGTCCATCACGCAGGCGCTCGCGGCCGAGGGCGTGGCCATCGACACCTCCTGCGAGCAAGGCGTCTGCGGCACCTGCCTGATCCGCGTGCTCGAAGGCGAGGTGGACCACCGCGACCTCTACCTCACGCCCGAGGAGCAGGCCTCGCACACGCAAATGCTGCCCTGCTGTTCGCGCGCGGCGTCGGCGCGGCTGGTGCTGGACCTGTAGGCGCGCGCCGGTGGCGCCGGCTCACGCCATTTCGGCGCCCATCAGCGCCTCCTTGCGCGATTGCAGATCGTCCTTCATGGCCACCAGGTCCAGCTGGCGCGCCGCGCGCGCCTTGGGAAATATCTGGCCACGCTCTTCCTTGACGTGGTGATCGATGTGCTCGCCCAGCACCTTGACCTTGGCGTCGAACATTTCGTCGACCTCGTCCATGGACTCGAGCTGGGCGATCAGTTCCTTGGCGCTGGCGTGC
>NZ_MKSS01000354.1:0-6628 GCF_001897365.1 Hydrogenophaga sp. 70-12 | reverse complement strand
TCGCTTTCATGCGGACCTCATGCGCGGGCCTGCCCCGGCACGCCGCCCCGCAACGGGCGCCTGCCCCACCAGCCCGCCAGCAGCATGCCGGCGATGATGTCCCAGAAGCCCCAGACGCCGGCCACCACGGCCATGCCGCCCAGGCCGCCGAAGAAGCTGAAGATCAGCACCAGGCCCAGGCCCGCGTTGCGGATGCCGACCTCGATGGACAGGGCGCGGCGGTCGTAGTCGGGCAGGCCCACGGCGCGCGCGCTGAGCCAGCCGATGCCGAAGGCCAGCGCGTCGTGGATGGCCACGGCCACGATGACCAGGCCCACGTAGTCGAGGAAGTAGCGCCAGTTGCCCGCGATGGCGCCGACGATGAAGCCGATGAGCGCGAGGAAGCTGAAGATGCGCACCGGCTTCTTGAAGCGCGCCGTGGCCCGGGGGAAGCGGTGCGCCACCCACAGCCCCAGCGCGAAGGGGATGCCGATGATGAGCAGGATGTGCCCCACCATCTGCACCGGGTCCAGCGCGATGGTCTTGAGCAGGGTCAAGGCCGTGGGGTGCAGGCCGCCCCAGAAAGCGAAGTTCAGCGGCATGGCCACGATAGCGATGGCGTTGGACACCGCCGTCATGGACACGCTCAGGGCCACGTTGCCGTTGGCGCGGTGGGTGAGGATGTTGCTCACGTTGCCCGGCGGGCAGCAGGCCACCAGGATCATGCCCAGCGCGATGCTGGGCGCCACGCCCAGCAGCAGCGTGAGCCCGAAGGTGATGGCGGGCAGGAACAGGAACTGCGCCACGATGCCCACGGTGAAGGCCAGCGGCAAACGCAGCACGCGCTTGAAGTCCTCGATGCGCGTGTCCAGCGAGATGCCGAACATCAGGAAGGCCAGCACCGCGTTCAGCACGGCGAGCGAGGCGGGGTTGAAGTTCAGGCGGATCTCGTCGACGGGCAGCATGGGCGGAGTCTCCTCATCCTCATTGCGGGAAGGCGTTGGCGGCCTCGCGCACGGCCTTGCGGTAGGTGCCCTTGTGCACGTAGTAGGCCATGCGCTCGAGCTTGAGGTAGCGGTAGCCGCCCGACAGGTCCGGCGGCGGGCCGGCCTTGGCGGCCTTGAGCGCGGCGGCCTGCGGCGCGCCCGCGTCCAGGGCCTTGAGGTAGCGCGCCACCAGCTCGGCCTGTTCGTAGCGGCCCTGCCAGCCCAGGCCGCTGGCCTCCACCATGCCCAGCACGGCGAGGCGGTCGAAGCGCGGCGCGAAGATGTTGAGGTAGAGCTGCGGCGCCATGCCCTGCCAGTTCAGCAGCGCGTGGTCCAGGAAGGGGTAGTGCAGCTTGTAGCCGGTGGCCGTGAGGATGAGGTCGTAGTCCTGCGCGCTGCCGTCCTTGAAGTGCACGGTGGGGCCGTCCAGGCGCGCGATGTCGGGGCGCACGGCCACGTCGCCGTGGCCGATGTGGTACAGGATGAGCGAGTTCACCACCGGGTGCGACTCGTACATGAGGTAGTCGGGCTTGGGGAAGCCGAAGCGCACCGGGTCGCCGGTGAACCACTGCAGGATGGTGCTGTCGATGCGCTGCTTGAGCCAGGGCGGCAGCGAGATCTTGCCGCCCACCGAATCGGCCGGTTTGCCGAACACGTACTTGGGCACGAAGTAGTAGCCGCGCCGCACCGAGATGTCGATGCTTCTGGCGTGGTGCACGGCGTCGACGGCGATGTCGCAGCCCGAGTTGCCCGCGCCGACGATGAGCACGCGCTGGCCCGCGAGCTGCGTGGCCGACTTGTACTGCGCGGTGTGCCAGATCTCGCCGCTGAACGAGCCCTCGAAGCGCGGGATGTTGGGCTCGGCCAGGGTGCCGTTGGCCACCACCACGCCCTTGTAGAGCGCGGTCTGTGGCGCGGCCTCGCCGGTCTGCGTGGTCAGGCGCCACAGGGTGTCGGGCGCGTCGGACACGGGCTCGGCCTTGAGCACCCGGGTGTGGAAGCGGTAGTGCTGGCGCAGGCCGAAGTGGTCGGCGAAGGCGCGGAAGTAGTCCAGCAGCTCGCGGTGGCTGGGGTAGTCGGCCACGCCCTCGCCCATGGGGAATTCGAGGAACTCCGTCATGCGCTTGCTGGAGATCAGGTGCGCCGATTCGTAGACGGTGGAGCGCGGGTTGTGGATGTTCCACAGCCCGCCCACGTCGCCGTGCGCCTCGAAGCCCTGGAAGGGCACGCCGAGTTTCTGCAGGCAGCGCGCGCCGGCCAGGCCGGACGGGCCGGCGCCGATGAGGGCGATCTGTTGTTCGGTGGGAGCGGTCATGGGAATCAGCGGGTTTGACCCAGGGACACCGCCGGGCTGGCTTGGCCAGACGGCTGGTGTCGCCCCCTTGAGGGGGTCGCGCGAAGCGCGGCAGGGGTGGTCGTCATTTCAGTCCGGGGATGTCGGTGGCGCCGGGTTCGCCGGCGCGCGGCTTGCGCGGCTGGCCCAGCAGGATCTTGTCGTGCAGCCTCTCGGGCAGCAGGTCGAGCAGGCGCGAGAGCCAGCCGATGCGCCGCGGCAGCACGATGTGTTCGGTGCCGCGCGCCACGCCCGCGAGCAGGCGGCGCGCGGCCTCGTCGGGCTCCAGCAGGCCGGGCATGGCGAAGCGGTTGCCGGCGGTGAGCGCGGTGCGCAGGTAGCCCGGGCTCACGGTGTGCACGGTGAGGGCCGTGGGCCGCAGCTCGGCGCGCAGGCTTTGCAGGTAGGCGATGACGCCGGCCTTGCTGGCGCAGTAGGCGCCGTTGCCCGGCATGCCGCGCCAGCCGGCGATGCTGGCCACGCCCACCAGCGCGGCCGCTCGGCCGGCGTCCTTCATGGCGCCCAGGAAGGGCGAGAAGCTGGTGGCCACGCCCAGCAGGTTGATCTCCAGCATGCGGCGCATCACGCGCAGGTCGTCGGGGCGGGCGGTGTCGAAGCCGCCGGCCACGCCGGCGTTGGCGATCACGAGGTCGGGCGCGCCGAAGCGGGCGAGCCAGTCGGCACCCACGGCGGCCATGGCGGCGGCGTCGCTCACGTCGGGCGTGTAGACGGCGCAGCGCTCGGGCGCGAGCGCGGCGAGTTCGTCCAGCGCGGCGCGGTTCAGGCCGATCAGGGCCACCCGGGCGCCCTGCGCGATGAGCTGGCGCGCCAGCGCCTGGCCAAAGCCGCCGCAGGCGCCGGTGAGCACGGCGTTGTGGAATCGCAAGGCGCGGGCCTCCTCTGTGGGTTGTTGCCGGCGACTGTAGGGGGCGCCTACACTGCGTCTCGAAAACTTTTATTGATTTGTCTCGAAATTCGAGACATGAAAGAACCCGCCTCCCCCACCAGTCCGGGCCTGCGCCTGATGGACCTAATCGAGCACCTGGTGCGCGAGGGCCGGCCCCTGGCCCTGCCCGAGGTGGTGGCCGGCACCGGCTGGCCCAAGCCCACGGTGCACCGCATGCTGCAGCAGTTGGAGATGGGCGGCTGGCTGCAGCGCGAACCGGACGGCCGGCGCTACGCGCTGGCGCCGCGCCTGCTGCGCCTGAGCGAAGACGCGCTGGGCGCGAGCACGCAGCACGGCGTGCGCCACGCGGTGCTGCGCCAGCTGGTGGCCGAGCTGGGCGAGAGCTGCAACCTCACGGCCCTGTCGGGCGCCGAGGTGGTCTACCTGGACCGGGTGGAGTCGGCGTTTCCGCTGCGGCTGGAGCTGCGCCCGGGCACGCGCGTGCCGCTGCACTGCTCGGCCAGCGGCAAGCTGTTCCTGGCGCACCTCGATCCGGCGCGGCGCCGGGCCCTGCTCGATGGCCTGAGCCTCACGCACCACACGGCCACCACGCTGGTGCGGCGCGACGCGCTGGAGGCCGAGCTGGCGACCATCCGCCGCCAGGGCCACGCCTTCGACGCCGAGGAGTTCGTCGACGGCCTGGTCTGCATCGCGGTGCCGGTGCGGGCCAGCGGCGAGCGCGGCCTGCGCTGCGCGCTGGCGCTGCAGGCGCCGTCGGCGCGCGTGCCGCTGGCGCGGCTGCCCGCGTTCCTGCCGCGCCTGGCGGAGGCGGCGCAGGCGCTGGCGCGCACGCTCTAGACCGGCACAGCGGCGCGCCGCCGCGCTCAGGCCTCGGCGGTTTCGAGCAGGGCGTCGATGTCCGCCTCGGCGGCGCGCAGGCCTTCGCGGCGCGGTTCCTCGCCCATGGCCAGGCCCTCGGCGAAGACGAAGCGCACGTCGGTCATGCCCAGGAAGCCCAGGAAGTTGCGCACATAGGGCGTCTGCGTGTCGTGCGGCTGGCCTTGGTAGAGGCCGCCGCGCGCGGCGAACACCAGCACCTGCTTGCCCTTGACCAGGCCCTCGGCGCCGGCCGCGGTGTAGCGGAAGGTGACGCCGGCGCGGGCGATGTGGTCGAAGTAGGCCTTGAGCGTGGACGGGATGCCGAAGTTGTAGAGCGGCAGGCCCAGCGCCACCACGTCGGCGCTTTGCAGCTCGGCGATGAGCGCGTCGGACTCGGCCACCAGGGCCTGCTGTTCGGGCGTGCGCTGCTCGGCCGGCGTGGAGAAGGCGCCCACGCGCGCCAGGTCCAGGTGCGGCACGGGCTGGGTCGCGAGGTCGCGCACGACGACGCGGCCCTCGGGGTGGGCGGCCTGCCAGGCGGCGACGTAGCGGTCGGCCAGGCGGTTGGACTGGCCGTTGCCGAGCAGGAGACTGGAGCGGATCAGGAGCAGGGTTTTCATGGCGGGTTCCTTGTTGGGATGCGCCATTGAAACATCGACTTATTGAATGAAAAAGCGCAAAATTCTGCTCAAAACCATCTACTCAATCGATCATAAAAGCCATGGCCCACCCCCGCGTCACGCTCGATCAATGGAACGCCCTGGTGGCCGTGGTGGAGGCCGGCGGCTACGCGCGCGCGGCCGAGCAACTGAGCCGCAGCCAGTCCTCCGTCACCTACGCGGTGCAGCAGATCCAGGCGCAGCTGGGCGTGCAGGTGTTCGAGCTGGAGGGCCGCAAGGCCCGGCTCACGCCCACCGGTGAGCAGCTCTACCAGCGCGCGCGCTACCTGGTGGCCGAGGCCGCCGCGCTGGAATCGGCCTCGGCCTGCCTGTCGCTGGGCTGGGAAGCCGAGCTGCGGCTGGCGGTGGAGGTGATCTACCCCAACCGGCGCCTGTTCGATTGCCTGGAGCGCTTCGGCCAGAGCGCCGAGCACACGCGCGTCGAGGTGGTGGAGGCCGTGCTCGGCCACCGCAGCTCGCTGCTGGAAGAAGGCGGCATCGACATCGCCATCTACGGCACCGTGCCCACGGGCTACGAGGGCCAGCACCTGATGCGCGTGCGCTTCCTGCTGGTGGCCCACCCGGACCACCCCCTGCACCGCTTGGACCGCGCCGTCACGCTGCGCGACCTGCGGCAGCACCGCCACCTGGTGGTGCGCGAGACCAGCCCGCAGCGCGGCCACGAGCCGGCGGTGCAGACGCCGCGCCGCTGGACGGTGAGCCACATCTCCACCTCCATCGAGGCCGCGCGCGGCGGCCACGGCTTCGCCTGGCTGCCGGAGGAACTGATCCGCCAGGACCTCGACGCGGGCCGGCTCAAGCCCCTGCCCATGCGGCGCGGCGGCGAGCGCTTCGCCGACCTGTACCTGGTGTTCGGCGACCGCGAGGGCGCCGGCCCGGCTGCGCAGCGCCTGGCCGAGATCCTGCTGGCCAACGCGCGCGGGGCCGGTTAAGCGCAGCGGCTAGCGTTATTCGATCGGCTTGTCGGGCAGCGGCGCGTGCATGCCCACGGCCATGCGGTTCCAGGTGTTGATCTGGGCGATGGTCCAGCTGAGTTCAACGATCTCCTGGTCATTGAAGTGGTCGCGCAGCGCGTCGAAGGCGGCGTCGTGGCCCGCGTGCCCGTCCGGCAGGCGCGTCAATGCCTCGGCCCAGGCCAGCGCCGCGCGTTCGCGCGGGCTGTACAGCACCGTCTCGCGCCAGGTGCACAGGCTGTTGATGCGCTGCCAGGCCTCGCCGTGCTGGCGCAGCTCGCGCGTGTGCATGTCGACGCAGAAGGCGCAGCCATTGATCTGCGACACGCGCAGGTCCATCAGCGACATCAGGCCCTTGCCCAGCGTGGAGCGCATGGTGCTGGCCTTGACGGCGGCCATGGCCTGGTAGGTCTTGGGCGCGATCTCGGTCCAGGGGAGACGGGGAGCGTTCACGGGGATCACCTTTCGTTGTGAGAAGAAATGAAGAAAGCCTTCACCCCTCAAGACGAAGCGGCGCCGTCTCCTGTGACGTAGTTTGTGACCGATGGGTCCAGCTGCGCGTGGCCCAGCGCCTGCGCGATGTGCCGCAGCTTGTCGGGGTTGCGCTGCACCTGGATGCCCACGACGCGGCCGTCCTCGATCCGCAGCGCCTGCGCCGATTCCAGCGCGCCGTCGATGAAGCGCAGCAGGCCCCATTCGCCGTTGAGCGGGGCCAGTTCGTAGTGCACGCGGCCCGCGAAGCGCAGGCTGGTGGCCAGATAGAGCTGCGCGATGCGCTGGCCGCCCAGCAGGGGCACGCCAAAGCTGGGCACCTTGCCACCGCCGTCGCTGACGAGCCGCGCGTCCTCGGCCAGCACGGCCTTCAGGCCGCTGATGTCGCCGCGCGACGCCGCCTCGGCGAAGGCGCTCAGCAGGCGCCGCTGGTCCTCGGG
>NZ_MKSS01000353.1:0-6607 GCF_001897365.1 Hydrogenophaga sp. 70-12 | reverse complement strand
ATGGCATGCGCAGCTTCGAGGAACATGCCGTGCGCGGCATGGAGGCCGACCGCGAGCGCATCGCGGCCACGCTCTCGCCCGCGATGCTGCAGGCCACGCTGTTGGCCAAGCGCATCGGGCACGAGGAAGCGGCCCTGCTGTACCGCGAGGTGCAGGCCTCGGGCCGGCCGCTGCGCGAGCTCGTGCTCGAACGCGGGCTGGCCAGCGCCGAGCAGTTCGACGCCTGGGTGAAGTGAACGCCCAGGCGTGCGGACTGGGCGCCGTCAGACCTTCTCGACGATCACCGCGATGCCCTGGCCCACGCCGATGCACATGGTGCACAGCGCGTAGCGCCCGCCCGTGGCGTGCAGGCGGTTGACGGCCGTGGTGGCCAGGCGGGCGCCGCTGGCGCCCAGCGGGTGGCCCAGGGCGATGGCGCCGCCCCAGGCGTTCACGCGCGCATCGTCGTCCTTGAGGCCGAGCATGCGCAGCACCGCCAGGCCCTGGGCCGCGAAGGCTTCGTTGAGCTCGATCACGTCCATCTGCTCCAGCGTGAGGCCGGTGAGCGCGAGCACCTTCTCGGTGGCGGGCGCGGGGCCGATGCCCATCACGCGCGGGGCCACGCCGGCCGTGGCCATGCCGACCACGCGCGCCTTGGGCGTGAGGCCGTGCTTGGCCGCGCTCGCCTCATCGGCCAGCAGCAGGGCGCAGGCGCCGTCGTTCACGCCGCTGGCGTTGCCGGCGGTGACGCTGCCCTCGGGCCTGACCACGCCCTTGAGCTTGGCCAGCGCCTCCAGGCTGGTTTCGCGCGGGTGCTCGTCCTTGTCGACGATGACCGGCTCGCCCTTCTTCTGCGGGATGGTCACCGGCACGATCTCGCGCGCCAGGTGGCCGGCCTTCTGCGCGGCCACGGCCTTGAGCTGGCTGGCCAGGGCCATGCGGTCCTGGGCCTCGCGCTCGATCTTGTGGTCAACCGCCACGTTCTCGGCCGTCTCGGGCATGGAGTCCACGCCGTACTGCGCCTTCATGAGCTTGTTGACGAAGCGCCAGCCGATGGTGGTGTCGTACACCGCGTTGGCGCGGCTGAAGGCGCTCTCGGCCTTGGGCATGACGAAGGGCGCGCGGCTCATGCTCTCCACGCCGCCGGCGATCATCAGACCCGCCTCGCCGGCCTTGATGGCGCGCGCCGCGCTGCCCACCGCGTCCAGGCCCGAGCCGCAAAGGCGGTTGATGGTGGCGCCGGGCACCTCGATCGGCAGGCCCGCCAGCAGCGCGGCCATGCGCGCCACGTTGCGGTTGTCCTCGCCGGCCTGGTTGGCGCAGCCGTACAGCACGTCGACCACGGCGGCCCAGTCCACGGTCGGGTTGCGCTCCATCAAGGCCTTGATGGGGATCGCACCGAGGTCGTCGGTGCGCACGCTGGACAGCGCGCCGCCGTAGCGGCCGAAGGGGGTGCGGATGGCGTCGCAGATGAAGGCTTGGCGGGTGCTCATGGGTTCTCCGGAAAAGTGAAGGGGTTCAGGCCGGCGTGGCCGGGGCGGCGATGGGCAGGCCCACGAGGCGCTGCAGTTCGTCGAGAGAAAGGCCTTCGACCGTGTCGATCAGGCGCAGGCCCCGGGGCGTGCATTCGAGCGTGGCCAGGTCGCTGTAGATGCGCTTGACGCAGCCGATGCCGGTGAGCGGGTAGCTGCATTGCGACACCACCTTGCTCGCGCCTTGCTTGGTGAGCAGGTCCATCATCACCCAGGTCTGTTTGGCGCCGATGGCCAGGTCCATGGCGCCGCCCACGGCCGGGATGCTGCCGGGCTCGCCGGTGCTCCAGTTGGCCAGGTCGCCGGTGGCCGAGACCTGGAAGGCGCCCAGCACGCAGATGTCCAGGTGGCCGCCGCGCATCATGGCGAAGCTGTCGGCGTGGTGGAAGAAGGCACCGCCGGGCAGCAGGCTCACGGGCTGCTTGCCGGCGTTGATGAGGTCGTAGTCTTCTTGGCCGCTGGCCGGCGCCGGGCCCATGCCGAGGATGCCGTTCTCGCTGTGCAGGATTACCTCGATGCCGGGCGGCAGGTGGTTGGCCACCAGCGTGGGCTGGCCGATGCCCAGGTTGACGTAGGCGCCGTCGTGGATGTCCTGCGCGACGCGCTTCGCGAGCGCGTCCTTGGTTCTGCGCTGGTAGCTCATGCCGCCTCCTTGAAGCCGCCGGCCTGCGTGGCCACGCGCGCTATCTTCACCACCGCGCTGACGTGGATGCCAGGGGTGACGATGGTCTCGGGGTCGAGCGAGCCGAGTTCGGCGATGTCGAACACGCTGGCGATGCAGCGCCTGGCCGCGGTGGCCATCACTGGGCCGAAGTTGCGCGCGGCCTTGCGGTAGACCAGGTTGCCCCAGCGGTCGCCGCGCTCGGCCTTGATGAGCGCCACGTCGCCGTGGATGGGGTACTCCAGCACATAGGGCCGGCCATCGATGACCCGCGTTTCCTTGGGCGAGCCGTCGGCGTTCTTCGCCAGTTCGGTGCCATAACCCGTGGGTGTGAAGAAGGCGCCGATGCCCGCGCCCGCGGCGCGCAGGCGCTCGGCCAGGTTGCCCTGCGGCACCAGTTCGAGTTCGATCTGCTTCGAGCGGTACAGGCCGTCGAACACCTGGCTGTCGGCCTGGCGCGGGAAGCTGCAGATGATCTTGCGCACGCGCCCGGTCTTGAGCAGTGCGGCCAGACCGTGTTCGCCGTTGCCGGCGTTGTTGTTCACCACGGTGAGGTCGCGCGCGCCTTGTTCGATCAGGCCGGCGATGAGTTCGTTGGGAATGCCGGCGGTGCCGAAGCCGCCGATGAGCACGGTGGCGCCGTCGCGCACGCCGTGCAGGGCCTCGGCCACCGAGGAAGCGATCTTGTTGATCACGGGGATTGGTCTCCGGACAGAACGCTGAAACAGCGGGGAGGGGCGCTTGCCGTGCCGATCGTCAAATGTTCTAATGACGAACACTTGTTCGATTGACGAATCATTCTAATCGTCCACCAAAGCCCATGGCAACCCACGCCCGTCGCGCACCCGACGCCCCCACGCCCGGCGATGGCTACGTGCAGTCCTTCGCGCGTGGGCTGGAGGTGATCCGTTCCTTCAGTGCCGAAGCCTCGGAGCAGACCCTGTCGGAAGTGGCGGCGCGCAGCGGGCTCACGCGCGCCGGGGCGCGGCGCATCCTGCTCACCCTGCAGACCCTGGGCTACGTCGACAGCGACGGCAAGCTGTACCGCCTCACGCCCCGCATCCTGGACCTGGGCTTTGCCTACCTCACGTCCATGCCGATCTGGAACCTGGCCGAGCCGGTGATGGAGCGCCTGGCCGATGCGGTGGGCGAGTCGTGCTCGGCGGCGGTGCTGGACGGCAGCGACATCGTCTACGTGCTGCGTGTGCACACGCACAAGATCGTCTCGCTCAACCTCAATGTGGGCACGCGCCTGCCGGCCTACTGCACCTCGCTCGGCCGTGTGCTGCTGGCGGGGCTGGACGACGCCGAGGTGAAGGCGCGGCTGAAGGCCAGCGAGCGGCGCGCGAACACGCGCCACACGGCCACCGAGCCGGCCGAGATCCTGGCGCGAGTGCAGCAGGTGCGCCGCCAGGGTTGGGCGCTGGTGAACCAGGAGCTGGAGGAGGGCCTGATCTCCATCGCGGCGCCGGTGAGAAACCGCGCGGGCGCGGTGATCGCGGCGCTCAACGTGTCGGGGCAGGCGAACCGCACCTCGGCGACGGTGATGAAGGAGCAGCTGCTCCCGAAGCTGCGGGCGGCGGCGGATGAGGTGTCGTCTTTGCTGGGGCGTGCCGGGCGGGGGTGAGTCGGTGACGTGGTGGGCAGGGCGAGGGCATCGCTCGGCCTCGGCTGGTGAAGGGCGGGCGGTCGCCGGGAAACGATGGCGGGAATGCGTCCTGGCTCGAATGGGGGGGCGCGTCGACTAGGATGGCGGCTCACGGCCAGAAGTGGACGTTCGCCAAGGGCAGCCTTTGAGGGGAAGCTACGCAATGCGCTTCGATAATTCGCTCAATCGGCTGCGCCTTTTTGGCTCTCTGCGCGCTGCGTACTACGGCGCTGAGTACCTCCATCGCTAGGGGCACGGATGCTCCTCTACAAGTACCGTAACTGCGCCCAACGGACGTGGGAGCTTCTACTCAATCGGAAGCTCTTCTTCGCCACACCGGAGCAACTCAACGATCCACTAGATTCCTCGATCGACATCCAGTCGGAGTACGAGCGGGCAAAGAAGTTGGTGCACGATTCGGATGACCACCCCGAGCGCCGCAAATCATTCTTGATCTTCTTGCTTGATGGATACCACCGCTTCAACGATCCAACTACGGGTAAGCAGACCCGTATCTGCTTTTCTATCTACGCTGGAACGAGTAGCGCAGTCCGGGCAGGTGGGAAGCCCGCTTTGGGCCCCAAGCGGGCACCTGAAAACGAAGCAGTTGCCCCGGTGGTGCACCAAGGCATCCGCCGTCAGGGGAGGCGCCCTGTGCGGGACGGCGCCTGTGCAGTGCCGAGAAGCGCAGGGTGGGTGGCCCGCGCGCGCAGCGCGCTTCGTGAACCGACTCGCGGCATCTGTTTGAACGGAGCGCGCCAGGCGCGCGCAGTGAGTTATGCCGCGTGGCCGCTCACCCGAGCATCGCAGGGAACCCCTCGCGCAGCGAGGGGCGCTGCAGTGAAGCCGTCCCGCACAGGGCGCCTGCCCTGACACCCGCCAACCCGCGTTCCCTCACCTCACCCCACCCCACCCAATACCTTCCTCGGCGCCCGCCCGAACTGTTTGGCGAACATCTTCCCGAAGGCCGAGGCGCTGGCGTAGCCGAGCTCGTCCGCCAACTGCCCGATGTTCATGCCCTGGTCGCTCAGCGCGAAGGCGCGCATCAGCCGCGCCTGCTGGCGCCAGCGGTGCAGGCTCAGGCCCGTTTCCTGCGGGAACAGCCGGATCACGCTGCGCTCGGACAGGCCCACCTCGCGGCCCAGTTCGGCGATGGAGGCGGCCTCGCCCGGGTTCTCGATCAGCCATTGGCACAGGCGCGCGAGGCGCTTGTCCTCGGGCAGCTTCAGCGACAGAGGCCGGGGCTCCAGCCAACCCACCTCGTCGACGATCAGGTCCATCAGGCGCGCGTCGGCGCTGTCGAGCGCGTAGCGCGGCGGGATCGTCATCGCGCGCAGGATCAGCTCGCGCAGCAGGGGCGTGATCGCCAGCACCTGGCAGTCGCGGCCCTGGCCGGTGACGGTGCCGGGCTGGAAGTACAGGGTCCGCATCTCCACCTCGGTGTCCATGCGGATCTGGTGCACGGTGTGCGCGGGCATCCACATGCCGTGGCTGGGCGGCAGGGTCCAGATGAAGCCCTTGGCGCGGATCGTCATGACGCCGCGGATGGCGTAGATCAGCTGGTCGCGCGCGTGCAGGTGCGGGGCGATTTCCGTGCCGGCGGGGTCGGAGCGCGCCAGCGCGGCCACGGGGCGCGGCACCCGGTTGGCGGCCTGCGCATCGGCGCTGGGACCCCGGCGCAGCACGCCGGGGCGGCTTGGCGGTTTTGGACGCATTTCTGGCGGTCTTGAATTTCTCCCGCGCAGCTTAACCGGCGATGATCGCCCCCATGCACAACAAGACCACCCAGACCCTGTTGAACGTGGGCCACGCCATGGACCACATGATGCTGCTGATCTTCGCCACCGCCGTGACCAGCATCGCCGCCGAGTTCGGCCTGGCGCGCTGGGAGGACCTCATGCCCTACGGCGTGGCGGCATTCTTCTTCTTCGGCATCGGCTCGCTGCCCGCGGGCAAGCTGGGCGACCACTGGGGGCGCCGCAAGATGATGCTGGTGTTCTTCTTCGGCATGGGCCTGGCCTCGCTGCTCGTGGCCGCCACGAACACGCCGCTGCAGATGGCGTTCGCGCTGGCGCTGCTGGGCGCCTTCGCGTCGATTTACCACCCGGTGGGCATTCCCATGCTGGTGCAGGGCGCGCCGCGCCCGGGTTGGACCATCGGCGTGAACGGCCTGGCGGGCAACCTGGGCGTGGCCTTCGCGGCCATCGTCACGGGCTTTCTCGTGAAGTACGCCGGCTGGCGCGTGGCCTTCGTGGTGCCCGGGCTGGTCTGCCTGGCCTGCGGTCTGCTGTTCGCCGTCTACGGCTCGCGCGAGAGCGCGGCGCCGGCCAAGAAAAAGGGCGGCGCGGCGCAGGTGACCGGGGTGCCGATGGCGCGGCTGTTCCTCATCATGACCATGGCCGCCACCAGCGGCAGCCTGCTGTTCAACTTCTCCACCAACGCCAACTTCGAGCTGCTGACCGATCGCCTGCGCGAGGTCTCGCAGGACCCGGCGCGCATCGGCACGCTGCTGGCGCTGGTCTACGCGGTGGCCTCGGTCACGCAGCTGATCGTGGGGCACCTGATCGACCGGCACTCGCTCAAGCGGCTCTACGTCGGCGTCATCACCCTGCAGGCGCTGCTGCTGGCACTGGCCACCACGCTCGACGGCTGGGCCTTCCTGTTCATTCAGCTGCTGTTCATGTCGGCGATCTTCGGCGCCATCCCCTTCACCGACGCGATGATCGTGCGCTTCGTCGACGACGGCATGCGCTCGCGCGTGGCCGGCATGCGGCTGGCGGTGTCGCT
>NZ_MKSS01000352.1:0-6701 GCF_001897365.1 Hydrogenophaga sp. 70-12 | reverse complement strand
GGCGGCGCAGAAGTACTTCGCCGATGGCAACAACGAGTTCGCCGCCGCCAAGGGCGTGAAGCTGGACAACCCGGCGCTGCAGGCCATGGGCGGCGAGCACTTCAAGATCGAGACCGTGCCGCTGGCGGCCGTGGCGAAGAACCTGACCAAGGTGCAGCAGATGCTGGACCGGGTGGGCTACAAGTAAACCGGACCGGTCCCCAGAAAAAAGGCCGCGCCACCGCGCGGCCTTTTTCATGTCAGACCGAGCGCGTCAGCCCGCCGTCCACCCGCAGGTTCTGGCCCGTGATGTACGCCGCGCCGTCCGAGGCCAGGAAGGCCACGGTGGCCGCGATCTCCTCGCTCGTGCCGTAGCGCTTCAGCGGCACGCTGTCGCGGCGCGCCTCGGTGGGCGGCAGGCTGTCGATCCAGCCCGGCAGCACGTTGTTCATGCGCAGGTTGTCCGCCGCGTAGGTGTCGGCGAAGACCTTGGTGAAGGACGCCAACCCCGCGCGGAACACCGCCGAGGTCGGGAACATGGCGCTCGGTTCGAAGGCCCAGGCGGTGGAGATATTGACGATGGCCCCGCCCTTTTGCTGCTGCATGTGCGGCGTCACCAGCCGCGTCGGGCGGATCACGTTCATGAGGTAGGTGTCCATGCCGCGGTGCCAGTCCTCGTCGCTGATGTCGAGGATGGGGCCGCGCGGCCCGTGGCCCGCGCTGTTCACCAGCACGTCGATGCGGCCCCAGCGCTCCAGCAGCGCGTCCAGCAGGCGCTTGAGGTCGTCGGTGGACTGGTTCGAGCCCGTCACGCCCACACCGCCCAGTTCCTTGGCCAGGGCCTCGCCCTTGCCCGAGGACGAGAGCACGCCCACGCCATACCCATCGGCCGCGAGCCGCCGCGCCACGGCCGCGCCCATGCCACTGCCACCCGCCGTGACCATCGCCACCTTGACTGCCGCCATGTCCTTGCCTTCCGTATGAGTGAGGGAAGCGGCGGATGCTACCCGGGGACCGCGGAGCGCGCGGGCCGGG
Source organism: Hydrogenophaga sp. 70-12 (assembly GCF_001897365.1). Classification (NCBI taxonomy): domain Bacteria; kingdom Pseudomonadati; phylum Pseudomonadota; class Betaproteobacteria; order Burkholderiales; family Comamonadaceae; genus Hydrogenophaga; species Hydrogenophaga sp. 70-12. The sequence continues at coordinate 5,687 of NZ_MKSS01000352.1, read as the reverse complement.
GGCCTCAATACACGTCGCGCCGGTAGCGGCCTTGCGCGGCCAGGTCTTCCAAGGCCTGGTCGCCCAGGATCCCGCGCAGCGTGCGGTCGACCTCGCCCGCCATGCCATCGAGGCTGCCGCACACATAGAGGGCGGCACCCCGCCCCACCCAGTCGCGCACGGCCCCGGCCGCGTCGGCCAGCGCGTGCTGCACGTAGCGGCGCTGTGCCTGGTCGCGCGAGAACACCCAGTCCACGCGGCAGAGCCAGCCCTGGCGCGCCCAGGCATCGATCTCCTCGCGGTGGTGCGCGTCGTGGGCCGACTGGCGTTCGCCGAACAGCAGCCACATCGGCGCCACATCGGGCGGGCGCGGCGCGCTCGCGGCATCGTGCAGGCGGCCCGCGGCGGCGAGGCGCCCGCGCAGGTGCCCGCGCAGGCCGGCCAGGCCGGTGCCGTTGCCGATCAGGATCAGCGGGCGATCGGCATTGCCAGCGATGCGAAAGCCCGCGTGCGCGCGCACGCGCAGCATCGCGGTGCCATCGAGCGCCAAGCCCTCGGTGAGCCAGCCCGAGGCGACGCCCGGCTGGCCGTCGGCGCGGCGCGAACGGCGCACCAGCAGGTGCAGCGCGCCATCGGCCGGCACCGAGGCAATGGAGTAGTCGCGCGGCGCACCCGGCGCCCCGGGCACCTCGACCTGCGCCAGGTCGCCGGCCTGCCAGTCGGGCAGTGCGCCGGCGCTGGGCACCAGCTCCAGGTGGTGCACCGGCTCGCCCGCGCTGCCCGGGTTGAGGTGGCGGCGTGCGCGCAGCCGCCAGGGCTGCAGCGCCGGGGCCTCCCAATCGGGCAGGTCGCTGGTGCCGGCCAGGTGGGCCAGGTGCTGGCGCCACTGGCGCAGCGCCTCGGGGTCGCTCTTGTCCACGTCGATGCGCTCGAACAGCGGCAAGGCGCCGCGCGCCCGCAGCCAGGCGTCGAGCGCGCGGCCGAAGCCGCAGTAGTGGGCGTAGGCGGTGTCGCCCAAGGCCAGCAGGCCCACGTGCAGGTGCGACAGGCTCACGTCGGCCGAGGCCATGACCTGGCGCGCGAACCGGGCGGCGCTGTCGGGCGGATCGCCCTCGCCGTAGGTGCTGGCCACGCACAGCAGGCGATCGGCCTGCCGCAGGTCGGCCAGGCCCAGCTCGCCCAAGGGCGCCAGCCGCACCGGCACACCAGCGGTGTGCAGGGCCTGCGCGGTCTGCAGGGCCAGTGCCTCGGCCTGCCCGGTCTGGCTGGCGTAGGTCACCCACCAGGCGGGCACGCCGGGCGTGGCGGGCAGCAGCGCGGCCACGCGGCGCCGCGCCTCGGCCTGGCGGCGCCGGTGCTGCCAGGCGAAGGCGCCGCACATCAGGGCGTACAGGGCCAGCACGGCCAGGGCGTAGGTGATTTTTTCCGGTAGAGGCATCGGGTGGCGTGGGCGCGGTGGGCGGCGAACGCGGTTCAGCCCGCGAGGCGCTCCATCGCGCTGGTGAGGGTTTCGCTGAGGCGGCCGTCGGCCTCGCGCTGCAGGAACAGGGCCGCGATGCCATGGGCCTCGGCCAGGGCCAGGCCCTGCTCGCGACCGGCCACGGTGAGCGCGGTGGACCACGCGTCGGCCCAGAGGCAGTCGGCGTGCAGCACGCTCACCGAGGCCAGGCCGTGCGCCACGGGCTGGCCGCTGCGCGGGTCGATGCTGTGCGGCAGGCGCTGGCCGTCCATGAGGTAGGCGCGGCGGTAGTCGCCCGAGGTGGCGACCGACAGACCGTGCAGCGCCACGCGCGTGGCACGCGGCGCGACCTGGCCGGCGCGCACGGGCGGCGTTTCCAGGTCAACCCACCAGGGCATGCCGTCGGGCCGCAGGCCCTGGCCGCGCAACTCGCCGCCCAGCTCCACCAGCGCGTGGGCGACGCCCATCGCCCGCAGCCGCCGCGCCACGCGGTCCACCGCGTGGCCCTTGGCGATGGCCGAGAGGTCGAGCCGCAGGCCACCGGGCTGCGTGGCCTCGCGCGCGGCGGCGTCGAAGCGCAGCGCGCGCCAGTCGGTGGCGGGCATCGCGGCCCGCACGGCGTCGGCCGAGGGTGGAGCGAAGCCGGGGTCGGTGTAGCGCGGCGCGGGACCGAAGCCCCAGAGGTTGACCAGCGCGCCCGCAGCCGGGTTGAAGGCGCCCGAGGAGGTGTCGGCCAGCCAGAGCGCCGCCGCCAGCACCTCGGCGAAGGCCTCGGGCAGGGGCCGGCGCGCGCCGGCGGGCGCGGCGTTGAACCGCGCCAGGTCGGACGTGGGCAGCCAGCTGCTCATCTGCCCGACCACCAGGTCCAGCTCGGCCTCGATGGCCGCGCGCAGCGCGCCCTGGCGCGCCGCGTCGCGGTCGGCCCAGAGCACCTGCCAGGTGGTGCCCATGCTCTCGCCACGCAGGCGCTGCAGGCGCGCGCCCAGCAGGGGCGCCGCGCCTTCGATGTGATCGGGCACCAGTACGCGGGTCATGGTGGACTTGGGCCGCGCACGGAGCGCCCCGCCCCGGGGGCTGCGCGGAACCGGCTTCGCCGGGCCGCAGCTGCCGCCCCCATGGGGGGTCGCGCGAAGCGCGGCGGGGGGACCTACTTCGGCAGCACTTCCAGCGTCAGGCTGTAGTTGGAGCGGCGCACCGGCTCGGCCAGGGTACCGGCGGGGCCGCTGGGCGGCGCGGGCGGCGCGCCCTCCACGCGCGGCGCACGCGGCGGGGCCACGTTCACCCAGTACATGCCGGCCGCCGGCCACTTCACCTGGATCTCGCCGTTCTGGTCGGTGGTGAGGCGGATCTCGCCGAGCTCGCTGCGGTAGCGCAGGCCGTCCAGGATGACGGTGGCCGCGTAGCCCGCGGCGGGCTTGCCGTTGTCCAGGAAACGGAAGGTGGCCGTGTCGCCCTCGACCAGGTCGTTCGGGTGCGTCACCGCCACCAGTTCGATGCCCGCACCCGTGGGCTTGAGCGCGTCGGTGCTGGGCTTGCCGCGCGTCACGAAGGTCTCCACGCGGCTGTTGTTCTGGCTCACGCGCAGCTCGGTGGCGTCGGCCGGGATGTCCTTGGCCAGGGACTCGGCCGAGCCGCGCAGGCGCTTGGTCTCGCCGCCGACCTTGAAGCTGGCGATCAGGCCGTCGTTGACCAGCGCGATGCGGTAGGTGCCCTGCTGCTCCAGCTTCACGTCGAACATGCTGCGGTAGCGGCCCTTGGCCTGGTTCTCGGCCGGCACCGGCTGGCCGTTGGGGCCGATGACGACCAGGTTGTCCAGGCCGGCGGCGTTGTGCTCGTAATAGAAGATGTCGTTGGAGATGGCGGCGTCCACGCTCACCCAGGGCTGTTGGCCCGAGTAGACGGTGCCCGAAGGCAGCAGCCAGGCGCGGTGCGCGTGCGCGGCCAGCGGCAGGGCCAGGGTGGCGGCCGCCGCCAGGGCGAGCGCGCGGGCGCGAAGCGGAATGTTCTTCATCGAGAGGTCTCCGGTCGGTTTCGGGGCTTCAGGGTTTGACGGTGACGCTGATCGCGCCGAGTTCGTGCTGGCCGCGGGCCTGCGTGGTGGTGGCGCCCTTGGGCGGCCACACGAAAGGCACCTTCACGAGCTCGCGGCCGCCCACCTCGCGTGCGGCCTCCAGCACCACGGCGTATTCGCCGGGGGCCAGTTGGCCCAGGGCGGCATCGCCGAACTGCAGGCTGTGCTCGCCGGGCGCGCGCGTGGCGCCGCTCAGGCCATCCACGGGCATGTTCAGCTCGCGCCCGCTCTTGCGCCACCAGGCCCGCATGTCCTTGAGCCACTTGGTGCCCTCGTTGTTGCGCAGCTTGATGTCGTACCAGACCGCGAGGTTGCCCACGAAGGACTGGTCGGGCTTCTCGATCCAGACCGCCACGTAGGGGCGGTGGTACTCCGCCACCGACAGGCGCGGGATCTCGACCTTGAGCGCCATGTCGGCGGCCACGGCGGGCCAGGCGAGGCCGGCCGCGGTGAGCGCGGCGGCGTAACGGATGGTCGTCATGGGAAAACGGCTCCTTGGAGGGTCAGTGGATGAACAGGATCACGAGCAACAACGGGATCACCAGGCCCGCGCCCACCATGGGCCAGGTGGTGGGCCGCGCGGCGGCGTGGAACTTGAGGATGAACAGGCCGGTGATGGCGAACACCAAGCAAGCCACCGAGAAGATGTCGAGGAACCACTTCCAGGCCAGGCCGGTGTGGCGGCCCTTGTGCAGGTCGTTCAGGTAGGAGACCCAGCCGCGGTCGGTGCGCTCGTATTCCACGCCGCCGGTCTCGCGCTCGATGCGCAGCCAGGCGTCGCCACCCGGTCGCGGCAGCGAGAGGTAGATCTCCTCGGGCGACCACTCGGCCTCGCTGGCGGGCAGGCTCAGGTCCAGCGCCTCGGACAGCCAGGCGTGCACGGCGGGCGGCAGCGCGGCGTTGCCGGGTTCGTCGTCCTTCACCGCCAGCGCGGCGCGCAGGTCCTCGGGCAGCTCCAGCGCCTTGTTCTGCACCACGGGCGTGGAGGGGATGTCGGCGGCGTGGTTGAGCGTGATGCCCGTGAAGGCGAACAGCAGCATGCCGATCAGGCACAGCGCGGAACTGATCCAGTGCCACTGGTGCAGGGTCTTGAGCCAATAGGCCCGGCTGGACGCCGCCGGGGCGGCCGAAGGGGGTTTGGCGGAGGTGTCTGACCGGGTATTCACAACTTGCAAATTATAACCATTCTCATTTGCAAGACCAAACCGAGAGACACCATGGGACCGGCTTTGCGGGCCGCAGGTGACGCCCTCTTGAGGGGTTCGCGCGAAGCGCGAGCGGTGGGTGGCCTTAGGACAACGACGGGGACTCGACCCAGTCGCCGCCCAGGGCCTTGTAGAGATCCACCGCGGCCGTGAGGCGCGAGAGCTTCTGCGTGGCCAGCGCGTCCTGCGCCGAGAACAGCGTGCGCTGCGCGTCCAGCACCGAGAGCAGGTCGCCGCTGCCCTCGCGGTAGCGCAATTCGGCCAGTTGCAGCGAGCGCTGCGCCTGCGCCACCAGCTCGCGCTGCAGCGATTCCTGCCGCTCGCTGCGGGAGAGGTTGCCCAGGCCGTCGTCGACTTCCTTCAAGGCGGTGCGGATGGCCTTGCCGTAGTTCTCGATCAGCACCACGCGCTGCGACTCGGTGGTGCGCACCTGCAGGCGCTGGCGGCCGCCGTCGAAGATGGACTGCGCCAGCGACAGACCCAGCGAGACGCTGCGCGTGGGGTCGGCCAGGCTCAGCAGGGCCGAGGTGCCCAGGCCCAGCGAGCCCGACAGCGATACGCTGGGCAGCAGCGCCGCGCGCGCGGCGGCGACGTTGGCGTCGGCGGCGGCCAGCTGCGACTCGGCCGAGGCCAGGTCGGGCCGTCGCGTGAGCAGCGTGGCGGGCAGGCCCGGGGCGAGTTCGGGCACGCGCAGCTGCGAGAACGCGCCGCCGGCCGGCGTGTAGCCCTGCGGCACGCGGCCCAGCAGCAGGGCCAGGGCCGAGGCGGTCTGGCGCTGCTGCAGCTCCAGCGGGATCAGGGCGGTGCGCGCCGACAGCACCGTGGCGCGCTGCTGAGACACCTCCAGCGCCGTGGCCACGCCGTTGCGCTGGCGCGCCTCGACGACGCGCAGCACGCGCTCGGCGGTCTCCAGGTTCTGGCGCGCGATCACCAGGCGCTCGCCGGCACTGAGCCAGAGGAAGTAGTTGCCGGC
>NZ_MKSS01000351.1:0-6719 GCF_001897365.1 Hydrogenophaga sp. 70-12 | reverse complement strand
CCCACACCGTTTCCCACACCACGCGCGGCCTGACCGTGCTCACCGTGGCGGCGGCCCTGGCCATCAGCGGCTGCGCGAACATGAGCGAAACGCAGAGCGACAGCGCCAAAGGCGCTGGCATCGGCGCGGCGGCGGGCCTCGTACTGGGCGGCCTCACCGGTGGCTCCAAGGGCGCGGCCCAGGGCGCCGTGCTGGGCGCCGGCGCGGGCGCGCTGGGCGGCTACATCTGGTCCACGCGCATGCAGGAGCAGAAGAAGCAGATGGAAGCGGCCACGGCGGGCACCGGCATCGGCGTGAGCCAGACGGCCGACAACCGCCTGAAGCTGGACGTGCCAGCCGATGCGGGCTTCGCGTCGGGCCGCTCCACGCTGAGCCCCACGCTGGTGCGCGTGCTGGGCCAGTTCGCCACCACGCTGCAGCAGAACCAGGCCACGCAGGTGACCATCATCGGCCACACCGACAGCTCGGGCAGCGACGCCATCAACAACCCGCTGTCCTTCGACCGCGCCAATGCCACGCGCGACTACCTGGTGGGCCGGGGCGTCGCGGCCACGCGCATCAGCACCGACGGCCGCGGCTCGCGCGAGCCCATCGCCGACAACGGCACGGCCCAGGGCCGCGCCATGAACCGCCGCGTGGAGATTTATGTGGCCGAGCCGGCCAGCACCGCGCAGCGCTGACCCATCACTGCTGTCACCGCTCTCTCAAGCCCGGCAAGCGCCGGGCTTTTTTTGCGCCCGGCGCGTCACGCGGCGCGTGCGCGTTCCTCTTCCCGCAGGCGCAGCACCCGGCGCTGCACCTTCCCCGTGGTGGTCATGGGCAGCGCGTCGATGAACTCGATCTCCTTCGGGTACTCATAGGGCGCCAGCCGCCCTTTCACGTGCGACTGCAGTTCGGCGACCAGCGAGGCATCGCCGATGTGTCCCGGCGACAGCACCACGTAGGCCTTCACCACCGCCCCCCGCTCCCGGTCCGGCTTGGGCACCACCGCCGCGTTCGCCACCGCCGGGTGCTTGACCAGGCAGTTTTCGATCTCGCTCGGCCCGATGCGGTAGCCCGCGGCCTTGAACACGTCGTCGGCGCGGCCCTGGTACCAGAGGTAGCCGTCTGTGTCGCGCACGGCCAGGTCGCCCGTGCGGCACCAGCTGTTGGCGGGATCGCCGGTGAACTTGCCGCGCGTGGCCGCCTCGTTTTTCCAGTAGCCCAGAAAGAAGATCGGGTCGGGCTCGCCATGCACGTCCAGCCGGTGCACGGCCACGTCGCCGGGCACGCCCACGGGGCATTCCTTGCCGTTGTCGTCGATCACCGCCACCCGATGACCCGGGTAGCCCTTGCCCATGCTGCCCGGCCGCGCCGGCCACAGGCGCGCGCAGTTGCCCACGATGTAGTTGATCTCGGTCTGGCCGAACATTTCATTCACCGTGATGCCCAGCTCGTCCCGGCACCAGTTGAACACGGCGTCGCCCACGGCCTCGCCGGCGCTCATCAGCCCCTGCAGCACGAAGCGGAACTGCCGCTTGGGACGCGGGTAGGCCTTCATCATGGCCTTGAGCGCGGTGGGAAACAGGAAGCTGTGCGTCACCCCGTGGCGCTCGATGAGTTCGAAGGCCGTCTGCGGGCTGAAGCGGCCGTTGTGCGCCACGATGGGCCGGCCGAAGTAGAGCGTGGGCAGCAGCGCGTCCATCAGGCCGCCGGTCCAGGCCCAGTCGGCGGGGGACCAGAACACGGCCTCGCTGGGGCGGCTGGTGTCGAAGGGGTCGAAGCCGAACCAGTTCTGGCTGCACACGAAGCCGGTGAGGTTGCCGATGAGCGCGCGGTGCGGAATGAGCGCGCCCTTGGGGTTGCCGGTGGTGCCGCTGGTGTAGATCAGCACGGCGGCTTCGTCGGCGCGCGTGTGCGCGGGTTCGAAGGCCTCCTCTTCCTGCGCCAGCAGTTGGGCCCAGTCGAGCGCGCCGCCACGCGCGGGCCCGGCGGGCGCGTCGACGGCCACCAGTTCGTTCAGCAGCGGGCAGGCGGCGCTCACGCCCTGCACCGCGGCCAGGGTACTGGCGTCGCAGATGGCGAGCACGGCCTCGCTGTCGCGCAGGCGGAACTCCAGCGCCTCGGGACCGAAGAGCTGCGACAGCGGCATGGCCACCGCGCCCATCTGCAGCACGGCCATGTAGGCCACGGCGGTTTCGAAGCGCTGCGGCAGCACGATGGCGACGCGGTCGCCGCGCTGCACGCCCAGGGCGTCGAGCGCATTGGACAGGCGGTTGGCCTGGGCGAAAAGCTCGGCGTAGCTGTGCTCGCGGTCGGCCTGGCCGGGAGGGGTGGCGATCACCGCCGTGCGGCGGCCGCTGGCCGCGCCCGTGGCCCAACGGCGCATGCAGACCTCGGCCATGTTGAATTCGGCCGGCACCTGCCAACGGAAGTCCGCGTGCAGCGCGGGGTAGTGGTCGATCGCGGTGTCACGGCCTGGGCGGCGGGCGGCGTGGGGCATGCCTTTGTCTCCAAGCCCCGCGACCGGGGGCTCTCTATGATCGGGCGAATGTACCAAGCACGACGCCCCTCACGCAGCGAGTTTCTCCCCATCCGCGGCTGGCGCTACCACCTGCGCCACTGGGGCACGCCCGATGCCGCCCGCCCGCCGTTGGTGCTGGTGCACGGCTGGATGGACGTGGCCGCGTCGTGGCAGTTCGTGGTGGACGCGATGCGCGAGGACCGCCACATCATCGCCCCCGACTGGCGCGGCTACGGCGACACCACATGGAACGGCGCCGCCCCCGACAGCTACTGGTTCCCCGACTACCTGGGCGACCTCGACGCCCTGCTCGACGCCCTGGCCGGCGACCAGCCCGTGGACCTGGTGGGCCACAGCATGGGCGGCCATGTGGCCACGTTGTACGCGGGCGCGCGGCCGCAGCGCATCCGCCGCCTGGTCAACCTGGAAGGCTTCGGCATGCCGGCCTCGCCGCCCGAGCAGGCGCCCAAGCGCTACGCCCAGTGGCTGGATGAGATCCGCGCCCTGCGCCGGGGCGACATGGACCTGAGCGACTACGCCGACGCCGAGGGCGTGGCGCGCCGCCTGATGAAAACCAACCCGCGCCTGCCGCAGGACAAGGCCGACTGGCTGGCGCGCCAGTGGGCACGGCCGAATGCCGAGGGCCGTTGGGCCATCCTGGGCGACCCGGCGCACAAGGTCACCAACGCCGTGCTGTTCCGGCCCGAGGAAGCCATCGAGGTTTACCGCCGCATCGGCGCACCCACGCTGTGCGTGGTGGCCAGTGACGACAGCCTGGGCCTGTGGTGGAAGGGCCGCTACACGCTGGACGAATTCCGCGAGCGCATCGCGCACGTGCCGAACCTGCGCCACGCCCTGATCGAAGACGCGGGACACATGATGCACCACGACCGGCCCGAGGCCCTGGCGGCGCTGATCGAGGACTTTCTGCGCGGCGGCTGAGTCACGTTTTCTTGCATCCCGCGAGCTTCTCGAAACAGGCGGGAAGGCATACTTGGCCGATGCGACCGCTCCATTGTTTTGCCGCCACGGCCGCCCTGCTCTGCGCCCCCGCCTTCGCCTTCAACGCCTGCCCCGGCTGGGACGACCCCTTGCCCGAGGGCCAGTCACGCTACGAGCTCTTCGCCTCGCCGTACACCCACCACTGGTCCCACGACCCGGAACACCGCCCGGTGTTCGCCCTGGCGCTGAACCGCCAACTGCCCGACGACCGCTTCTGCGGCCTGTCCCTGTTCCGCAACTCCTTCGGCCAACCCTCGGGCTATCTGTACGCGGGCAAGCGCTGGGACGACCTCATCGACGGCTGGCCCCAGGTCTACGCGCAGGTGAGCGCCGGCGTCATCTACGGCTACGTGGGCCAGTACAAGAACAAGGTGCCCGCCAACGTCGGGGGCTTCTCGCCCGCCATCGTCCCGGCCATCGGCTACCGCCTCAGCGACAAGGCGGGCCTGGAAGTGCAGATCCTGGGCACCGCGGCCCTGATGTTCGGTTTCACCTGGCGCTATTGACGCGCCTGCGGGGCCACGGGCGGCGACCGTCGCCAGGACCGCCCCTGCATGAGAAAATCAAGGTTTTTGCCGAACACACGCAGGAACCGCCATGGACGCCGAACAGATCAACGCCATCCGCACGCAACTCGATGACCTGACCACCCGCGTGGTCGAGTTGCGGAGGTATCTTTGACTACGATGCCAAGGCATCGAAGCTGAAAGAAGTCGAATCCGCGCTGGAAGACCCCACCGTCTGGGACAACCCCAAGCGCGCCCAGGACCTGGGCAAGGAAAAGAAGGCCCTGGAAGACGTGGTGCTGGTGCTCGACCGGCTGAGCGTCGAGCTCGCCGACAACACCGAGCTGCATGAGATGTCGGCCGCCGATGACGACCACGCCGGCCTGCAGACCATCGCCAACGAGGCCGCCAAGATCCAGGCCGAGGTGGAGAAGCTCGAATTCCGCCGCATGTTCAACAAGCCGGCGGACCCGCTGAACTGCTTCCTCGACATCCAGGCCGGCGCCGGCGGCACCGAGGCCTGCGACTGGGCCAGCATGCTGCTGCGCCAGTACCTGCGCTACGCCGAACGCAAGGGCTTCAGCACCACGGTGGAAGACGAGACCCCGGGCGACACCGCCGGCATCAAGAGCGCCACCATCAAGATCGAGGGCGAATACGCCTTCGGCCTGCTGCGCACCGAAACCGGCGTGCACCGCCTGGTGCGCAAGAGCCCCTTCGACAGCTCGGGCGGGCGCCACACCTCGTTCGCCTCGGTGTTCGTCTACCCCGAGATCGACGATTCGATCCAGATCGACATCAACCCCGCCGACGTGCGCGTGGACACCTACCGCGCCAGCGGCGCGGGCGGCCAGCACATCAACAAGACCGACTCGGCCGTGCGCCTGACGCACATGCCCACGGGCATCGTGGTGCAGTGCCAGGACAGCCGCAGCCAGCACAGCAACCGCGACCTGGCCTGGCAGCGGCTGCGCTCGCGCCTGTACGACCACGAGATGCGCAAGCGCATGGAAGAGCAGCAGAAGCTGGAGGACACCAAGACCGACGTCGGCTGGGGCCACCAGATCCGCAGCTACGTGCTGGACAACAGCCGCATCAAGGACCTGCGCACCAACGTCGAGATCTCCGCCACCCAGAAGGTGCTGGACGGCGACCTCGATCCTTTCATCGAAGCCTCGCTCAAACAAGGGGTGTGACCCATGAGTTCCCTGCGTGAAGGCCCCACCACGGTGGTGCGCCGCGAAGACTACGCCCCGCCCGCCTACTGGATCGACACGGTCGAACTCACCTTCGACCTCGACCCGGCCAAGACCCGCGTGCTGAACCGCATGGCGCTGCGCCGCAATCCGGCCGTGCCCGCGCAGCCGCTGCGCCTGGATGGCGAGGAGCTCAACCTCGCGCGCGTGCTGGTCAACGGCGCCGGCTGCTCGTTCAAGATGGACGGCGGCCAGCTGGTGCTGGACAACCTGCCCGAGGGCGACGCGCCCTTCACGCTGGAGATCTTCACCACCTGCGCGCCCGAGAAGAACAGCCAGCTCATGGGCCTGTACGTGAGCCAGGGCACCTTCTTCACGCAGTGCGAGGCCGAGGGCTTCCGCCGCATCACCTACTTCCTCGACCGGCCCGACGTGATGGCCAGCTACACCGTCACGCTGCGCGCCGACAAGCAGCGCTACCCGGTGCTGCTATCCAACGGCAACCTGGTCGAGTCGGGTGAACTGGCCGATGGCCGCCACTTCGCCAAGTGGGTCGACCCGCACCGCAAGCCCTGCTACCTGTTCGCCCTGGTGGCGGGCCAGCTCGTGGCGCGCGAGCAGCGCATCGTCTCGCGCGGCGGCCAGGAGCACCTGCTGCAGGTCTACGTGCGCCCCGGCGACATGGACAAGACCGAACACGCCATGCACTCGCTCATGGCCAGCGTGGCCTGGGACGAGGCCCGCTTCGGCCTGCCGCTGGACCTCGAGCGCTTCATGATCGTGGCCACCAGCGACTTCAACATGGGGGCGATGGAGAACAAGGGCCTCAACATCTTCAACACCAAGTACGTGCTGGCCAACAGCGCCACCGCCACCGACACCGACTTCGCCAACATCGAATCGGTGGTGGGCCACGAGTACTTCCACAACTGGACCGGCAACCGCGTCACCTGCCGTGACTGGTTCCAGCTCTCGCTCAAGGAAGGCCTCACGGTCTTTCGCGACCAGGAGTTCAGCATGGACCTGTGCGCCGAAGCCTCGGCGCGCGCGGTCAAGCGCATCGAGGACGTGCGCGTGCTGCGCACCGCCCAGTTCCCCGAGGATGCGGGCCCCATGGCCCACCCGGTGCGCCCCGACAGCTACGTCGAGATCAACAACTTCTACACCGTCACGGTCTACGAAAAGGGCGCCGAGGTCGTGCGCATGATGCAGACCCTGGTCGGCCGCGAGGGCTTCGCGCGCGGCATGAAGCTCTACTTCGAGCGCCACGACGGCCAGGCCGTCACCTGCGACCACTTCGCCCAGGCCATCGCCGACGCCAACCCCGACAGCGCGCTGGCGCGCCTGCTGGAGCCCTTCAAGCGCTGGTACAGCCAAGCCGGCACGCCGCGCGTGCGCGCCGAGGGCCACTACGACGCCGCCGCCCGCCGCTACACGCTGTCGCTCACGCAGCGCTGCGCGCCCACGCCGCCGCTACACGCTGTCGCTCACGCAGCGCTGCGCGCCCACGCC
>NZ_MKSS01000350.1:0-9807 GCF_001897365.1 Hydrogenophaga sp. 70-12 | reverse complement strand
TTCGGTACCAGGTGCACGACATCGCGCCCGCGCTGGAGGCCCTGGGCTGCTACCAGCAGCGCGACGAGGCCATCCGCCGCGTGGTGCCGGCCTACGGCGAGGGCTGGAAGAACAAGATCGTGCTCGCGGGCGGCCTGGAGGGTGGCATCAACTTCTTCAAGCTGGTGGTGCAGTCGCCCGACGGCCAGCAGCAGAGCGTGCGCCTGCCCCCGCGCGAGTACCTGCAGATCGTGGCGGCCACCAACTTCAAGCAGCGCGTGCGCAAGACCATGGAGTACTTCCACGCCGACCGCCTGAACTACGCCGTGGTGGGCACGCCCAACCGGCTGGAATACGACCAGGGCTTCTTCGTGAAGAACGGCGACGGCTCCGCCGACCTCAAGCCCATTGCCCACCTCTACAAGACCCAGGTCTACGCCATGGCGCGCCACCTCGGCCTGCCCGAGGCGATCTGCGCCGCCGTGCCCACCACCGACACCTACACCCTGCCGCAGGGCCAGGACGAGTTCTACTTCGCCCTGCCCTACGCACAGATGGACCTGGCGCTGTGGGCGCTGGAGCATGGGCACACGGCCGACGAGCTGGCCAGCGCCCTGGGCATGACACCCGCGCAGGCGCAGCGCGTCTACGACGACATCCGCGCCAAACGGCGGGCCACCGAGTACCTCACCGCGGCGCCGGCGCTCATGCCCGCTTGAGGCCGGGGCGCCCGGCGACGCCACCGCCGGGCGTTGGCGGGCGGGTTCGCCGGGTTACATTGGCGCCCTCGCATCACGAGCACCAGGAGGCCACCATGCCCAAAGGCGAACAGCGCAGCAACAAGATGGTCAAGAAGCCGAAGAAGGACACCAGCCCGCCGCAGGAAGCCTCGGCCGGGGCCTCGCTGTCCCCCCGCCCCACCCCACCCGTCACGGCGGTGATGCCCAAGGGCAAGATGAAGAACAAATAGCCGGTCGGCACCGGCCACGGCCCGGCCGGCCGCGCTTGCATGGACATCAAGCTCATCGAAGATCTGGCCGCGCTGGAACGCTGCGCGAGCTTCGTGAAGGCGGCCGAGGCCCGCCACGTCACCCACCCGGCGTTCGGGCGGCGCATCCGCGCACTGGAAGACTGGGCGGGCGTGCCCCTGGTGGCCAGCACGCGGGCCCCCGTTCGCCTGACCCCCGAGGGACAGGCCCTGCTCACGCAAAGCGCGCCGCTGCTCGCTGGCCTGCGGCAGCTGCGCACGCAATGGGGCGCGCGCGACCGCGCCGACGGGCAAGGGACCGGCCTGCTGCGCGTGGGCACCGGCCGCACATTGGCGCGCACCCTGGTGGCCGACTGGCTGGGCCGGCTGCGGGGCACCATCCGCGGCGCCCGGGTGCAGCTGCGCACGCAAGCCATGGAAGAGATCTGCGCCACCTTCGAGCGCGGCGAGGTCGATCTGCTGATCTGCTACGAACACCCGGCGCTGTCCTACGGCCTCACGGGGCAGCGCTTTCGCCACATCACCCTGGCCACGGACCGCCTGCTGCCGGTGGCGCGCGTCGACGCCTCGGGCCGCCCGCGCCACGACCTGTTCGATGCCACCTGGATCGGCTACGCGCCCAGCCTCACCCTGGGCCGCCTGCTGGAGGACCACCTGGAGGCCACCCGCAGCGGGCAGCAATCGCCACCCACCATCGTGTGCGACTCCGCCGACGCGGTGCTGGAGTTGGCCATCAAGGGCCTGGGCATGGCCTGGCTGCCCCATTCGCTGGCCGCGTCCGCGGTGCGCGCCGGACTGCTGAAGGTGCTGGGCGGCCGTGGGGACCAGATCCACTTCGAGGTCCGCCTGTACCGGCACCGCGCCCGGCAATCGGATCTGATCGAAGCCGCCTGGGAGCACAGCAATCGCTAGTCGGCACGCATCGGTGCCGATCCGGCACCTTGCCCCCCGGCGAGCCACCTAGAGTCCGCTTCACCGCTGCGCCGTCGCAGCCAACCAGGAGCGCCGATGAAGTCCCCACTGATCCGCCGCCGTGAGGTTCTGCTTCTCACGGGCGCCGCCGCCACCCTCGGGTGCGCGCCGGCGTTGGCCCAGAGCAACCACTACCCGAACCGCCCGATCACCCTGGTGGTGGGCTACCCCCCAGGCGGCAGCACCGACCTCACGGCGCGCGTGCTGGCAGAACAGCTGGCCCGCTCGCTGGGGCAGCCGGTCGTGGTCGAAAACGTGGGCGGGGCCGGTGGCGCACGGGGCGCCCAGCGGGTGGCGCAGGCCACGGCGGACGGGCACACCCTGCTGCTGGGCAGCAACAACGAGATGGCCATCGCCGGGTTGATCAATCCCGCGCTGCGCTACGACCCCGTCAAGCAGTTCACGCCGGTGGGCATGGTCGCCTCGCAGCCCATGGTGCTGGTGGCCAGCCCCAGCGCCGGCATGCCCAACATCGCCGGCTTCATCGAACGCGTGAAGCAGAACCCGGGCAAGTACAGCTACGGCTCCGCGGGTGTCGGCACCGCCCTCAACCTGGCGGGCGAAATGGTCAAGCAGGCCGCCGGGCTGTTCATCGTTCACATCCCTTACCGCGGCGTGGGTCCGCTGACGACCGATCTGATCGGCGGCCAGGTGGAGCTGGGCGTGTACGTGCTGTCCAGCGGCCTGCCCCAGATCAAGGCGGGCAAGGTGGTGCCGCTGGGCGTGACCGAGCGCGAGCGTTCGCCCGTGGCGCCCGACATTCCCGCGCTGGCCGAGACGCCCAGCCTGCGCCATGTGGACATCGGCACCTGGTTCGGCCTGTGGGGGCCCGCGGGCCTGCCGGCGCCCGTCGCGCAGCGGCTGCGCGGCGCCCTGACCGAGTCGCTCAAGGTGCCCTCCCTGGTGGAAAAGCTGACGGCTTCGGGGGCGACCATTGCCCCGGCCAGCGCGGTATTGGCCGACTTCCAGGCGGCCGAAATCGCCAAGTACCGCCGCATCGTCGACCACGCCGGCATCCGCGTGTGATGCCGCCGCCGTTCGAGATTTCTCCGCCCGACATGGGCCCCTGGCTGGCCGGCAACACCGGCACGCCCGGCGTGTGGCAGTGGACGGCCAGCGAACCCGGTCGCCGCGTGATGGTGAGCGCGCTCGTCCACGGTAACGAGCTGTGCGGTGCCTGGGCGGTGCGCGATCTGCTGGCCAGCGGTTTGAGGCCGCGCCGCGGAACGCTCACCGTGGTACTGGCCAACCTGGAAGCCTTCGCGCGCTTCAACCCGCAAAGGCCCCATGTTTCGCGCTGCGTGCACACCGACATGAACCGCCTGTGGGGGGACATGCCCTGGCGCCGCGACGGCACCGAGCTGGCGTCCGAGCACCGGCGGGTGCTGGAACTGCAACCCCATGTGGAGGCCAGCGATTGGCTGCTGGATCTGCACTCCATGCACGAACCGGGCCCGCCGCTCGCACTCACCGGGCCGCTGGCGCACCACGCCAGCCAGGCGGCCGCCCTGGGACTGGGCGCCCTGCGGGTGGCCGATCCCGGTCACAAGGCGGGCGTTCGTCTGCGCGACCATGGCCGCTTCGGCAGGGCCGACGCGCCGGATGCCTTCGCCTTGCTGGTGGAATGCGGCTACCACGGCGCGCGGGCATCGGTGGCCGTCGCCCGCGACGCGCTGGCGCGCTTTCTCGATCTGAGTGGCGTGGTGGACGCGCCGGACATACCAGCCGACTGGCGCCAGCCCCATGCCCATGGCAGCGGCCCATTGCTGGTGGTCACCGACGCCGTGACCGTGGCGCCCCACGCCGTGCCGGCGTTCACGCAGCCCTGGAAAAGCGGCGACCGGATCGCCAAGGCGGGCACCCTGATCGGGTGGAACGCGGCGCTGCCGGTCATCACGCCATACGACGATTGCGTGCTGGTGATGCCCACGCTGCTGCACGCGCGGCCCGGCGCCACGCTGGTCCGCTTCGCCCGCGCCACGCCCTAGGCGTGTTGGCCCGCCGGCAGCACCAGCAGCGCCCGGAAATCGTTCACGTTGGTGTGCGTGGGCCCGGTGATCACCAGGTCACCCAGCGGCTCGAAGAAGCCGTAGGCGTCGTTGCGCTCCAGGTGCTGGCCCACCTTCAGGCCTTGGGCCGCCGCGCGCGCCAGGGTCTCGGGCGTGACCAGCGCGCCCGCGTTGTCCTCGATGCCGTCGATGCCGTCGGTGTCGGCCGCGATGGCCCACACGTTCGCCTGACCGCCCAGGGCCTGGGCCAGGCCCAGGCAGAACTCGCCCGCGCGCCCGCCGCGCCCTCTGGGTTGGCCCTCGGCGCGCGGGCGCACGGTGACCGTGGTCTCGCCACCGCTGAGCAGCACGCAAGGCGCCTGGAACGCGCTGCGGCCCAGGGCCACCGAGCGCGCCAGCGCTGCGTGCACCTTGCCCACCTCGCGCGATTCGCCTTCGATCTCGTCGCTGAGGATGTGCGCGGCCAGCCCCAGCGCGCGCGCGGCCTCGGCCGCGGCCTCCAGGCTTTGCTGCGGCGTGGCGATCAGGCGCGTGTCGTGGCCAGCCAGGCGCGCATCGCCGGGCTTGGGCGTTTCCAGCGCGCCCGATTCGAGCGCGGCGCGCACGGGAGCCGGCACGGCGATGCGGTAGCGGTCCAGGATGGCGAGCGCGTCGGCGCAGGTGCTGGCGTCGGCCACGGTGGGGCCACTGGCGATCACGCTCACGTCGTCGCCGGGCACGTCGCTGATGGTGAGCGTGACCACCTGCGCGGGCGCGCAGGCCGCCGCCAGCCGCCCGCCCTTGATGCGCGAGAGGTGCTTGCGCACGGTGTTCATTTCGCCGATGTGCGCGCCGCTGTCCAGCAGCTCACGGTTGATGCGCTGCTTGTCCTGCAAGGTAAGGCCTTCGCAGGGCAGCGTGAGCAGGGCCGAGCCGCCGCCCGAGATGAGGCACAGCACCAGGTCGTCGGCCGTGAGACCTTGCACGAGTTGCAGGATGCGCTGCGCGGCCGTCAGGCCGGCGGTGTCTGGCACGGGGTGCGAGGCCTCCACCACCTCGATGCGCTCGCGCAGCCCCTCCGGGCGCGGCGGCGTGTGGTGGTAGCGCGTGACCACCAGGCCCGACAGCGGCGCCTCGGCCGGCCACAACGCCTCCACCGCCTGGGCCATGGCGCCGCCGGCCTTGCCCGCGCCGATGACCACCGTGCGGCCCTTGGGCGGCGGCGGCAGGAAGGCGGCGGTGTTGTGCAGCGGCAGCGCGCGGCGCACAGCGGCGTCGTACAGGTGGCGCAGCAGGGCGCGGGGGTCTTGGGTGGCGAAGTTCATGTCGGGCGGGGCTGGGTGGGGGTATCGCGGCCAGCCGGCATTGTCCACAAGGCCGCGAGGGCCGCGGGAGAGCGGCGTGCGTCAGGGGCCCGGCCCTGACACCCGCTACCCAACAAGACCTGGACAGGGACGCGCCTCAGGCCGCGCCGGGCCAGCGCAGCGGCCGTTCTTCGAACTCGGTGCTCAGCACCACCGTGCTGGTGGTGCGCGCCACGCCCGGGATGGCCTTGATGGCGTAGAGCACGTCTTCCAGCGCGCGCGCGTGCGTGGTACGCAGCTTGGCCATGAAGTCGTACTCGCCCGCCACGCTGTGCAGCTCCAACACCTCGGGCAGCTCGCGCAGGCGCGGCGCGATCTCGCGGCAGTGCACGCCGCCGTCGTTGCGGATGGCGACGAAGGCGGTGAAGTGCAGTCCCACGCGCTCCGGGTCTACGCGCAGCGAAAAGCGCTCGATCACGCCGCGCTCGACCATCTTCTTCACCCGCTCGTGCACGGCCGCCGTGGACAGGCCCACCTCGGCCGCCACGTCGGCATAGGAACGGCGGCTGTCAGCGCTCAGCGCCGTAAGAATTCCGGCGTCGATGTCGTCGAGCTGAATATTTGCTTGCATGCGCGCCCAGTTCTGATAAAAATACGGACCCTCGGCCAATCGCCGGAAATCTTACGACACAGGTGGCCGCATGCCGTCCATTTTCAACCGATTCGGGGCGAACAACGCCTCCTGGCGCCTTGCCCTGGCGCTGCTGATCGTCTACCTCGTCTGGGGCACCACCTATTTCGCGCTGGCGGTGGCCATGCAGACGCTGCCGCCGGTGCTCATGAATGGGGCCCGCTTCATCGCGGCCGGTCTGGCCATGCTGGCCATCGCGCGCTGGCAGGGCCTGGCCTGGCCCACGGCGGCGCAGTGGCGCGCCAGCGCGCTCATCGGCGGGCTGATGGCCTTCGCCGCCATGGCCCTGGTGGTGCTGGCCCAGCAGGCCGGGATCGGCTCCGGCCTGATGGCCACGGTGGTGACCACCATGCCCATGTGGCTGGCGCTGTGGACGCGCTGGGGCGGCGAGCGCGTGCCGCTGACCAGCTGGCTGGGCCTGGTGCTGGGCGCGGCGGGCGCCGCGTTGCTGGCGCTGGAGGGCGACTTCTCCACCACCCTGCTGGGCACGCTGTGCGCCTTCGGTGCGCCGCTGGCCTGGAGCCTGGGCTCCTATGCCTCGCGCAAGCTCGCGCTGCCGCCGCCGGCCATGGCCTCGGCCGCGCAGTGGCTGCTGGGCGGTCTGCTGTGCACGCTGGCCGCGCTGCTGTTCGAGCCCGGCGCGCGCGGCTTCCAATGGGCGCAGGTGTCGCTGGCCTCGGCCCTGGCCTGGCTCTACCTGGTGGTGATGGGCACCATGGTCACGCTCAACGCCTACCTGTGGCTGCTGAAGAACACCAGCGCCGCGCTGGCGGGCAGCTACTCCTTCGTGAACCCGGTGGTGGCCCTGGCGGTGGGCGTGGGCTTCGGCGGCGAGCGGCTCACGGGCTGGGTGTTCGTGGCCCTGCCCCTGATCGGCGCGGCGCTGGCGCTGATCCTCTACGGCCGACCGGTGGTGGACGCCGCCGGCGCGCTGTGGCGGCGGCTCGCGCCGTCTCAGGCCAGGACCTGAAGCAACCAGCGGTTGAGGTCGCCCACCTCCTCGGGGCACACGCTGTGGCCCATGGGGTAGCTGTGCCATTGCACCGGGTAGCCCAGCGCCAGCAGGGCGTCGCGCGAGGCCTCGCCACGCGCGGGCGCCACGATCTCGTCCGCATCGCCGTGCGCCATGAAGATGGGCAGGCCGGCGTGGGCCGCGCTGCGCTCGGCCGCCGTGCGATCGGGCAGCGGCAGGTAGCCCGAGAGCGCCACCAGCCCGGCCAGGCGTTGCGGCGCGCGCAGGCCGGTGAGCAGCGCCATGGCGCAGCCCTGCGAGAACCCCATCAGCACGATGCGCGAGGCCGGCACGCCCTTGCCGATCTCGCGGTCGATGAGCGCCTGCACCTGCGCCTGGGAGGCGCGCAGGCCGGCCTCGTCCTCGCGGCGCGGCAGGCCGGGGTCGGCCGGCGGCGGATAGATGTCGTACCAGGCGCGCATGGCGTAGCCGCCGTTCAGCGTGACGGGCCGCACCGGCGCGCTGGGGAAGACGAAGCGCACCGGGCCGATGGCCGACAGGTCCAGCATCTGCGCCACGGGCACGAAGTCGTTGCCATCGGCACCGAGGCCATGCAGCACGATGAGGCTGGCGGCGGTGGGCGCGTCGGGCGCGCCCGAGCGGCCTTCGAGCAGCTCGAGTTCGAGGGGGGTGTCGTTCATGGGATGGCAGCATAGCCGCGCGCCCACCACAATGCCCCGGATGACCCCCGACACCCTGCTGCACCACTTCGACACCGGCCAGCCCTGGGCCGCGCGCCTGAGCACCCGCCCCGGCTACGGCCTGGACACCGCCTACGCCGACGCCCTGGCCGTGCGCGCGCTGCGCGTGGCGCGCGGCGAGCGCCCCCTGGGCTACAAGGTGGGCTTCACCAACCGCGGCATCTGGCCGGTCTACAACGTCTACGCCCCCATCTGGGGCAGCGTGTACGACAGCACCGTGGTGTTCTGCGACGGCGAGGGCCGGCTCGACCTGTCGCACACCTGCGAGCCGCGCATCGAGCCCGAGGCGGTGTTCGGCTTTCGCTCGGCGCCCGCCGCCGAGGCCTCCATCGGCGATCTTTTCGACGCCCTGGACTGGGTTGCGCCGGGCTTCGAGATCGTGCAGTCGCACCTGGCGGGCTGGAAGTTCGAGGCCCCCGACACCGTGGCCGACGGCGGCCTGCACGCGCGCCTGCTGGTGGGCCGGCGGATGCCGGTGCGCGAGATCGCGGCCGACGCCGCCGGCCTGGACGCCGCCCTGGCCGGCGCGGGCGTGGTGCTGGCGCGCGACGGCCAGGCGCTGGACCGGGGCACGGGCGCGGCCGTGCTCGACGGCCCCGTGCAGGCCCTGTGGCATTTCGTGCAGGCGCAGCGCGCCTGCCCCGGCGCGCCAGCGCTGCGTGCGGGCGACATCGTCACCACCGGCACCTGGACCGACGCCTGGCCCGTGGCCCCGGGCCAGACCTGGCACGGTGCCTTCGACGCGCCGCTGTCGCCGCTGAGCCTGCGGCTGGAGTGAGCTCTCCAATCCAGGGGGACACGGGGAAAACCCACTGAGGAAATCGCGCACCGATCGCTAGGCTGGCCGGGTTTCAGACATCAAGGAGACCCGTCCATGAGCGAGAAGATCGCGCCCGCGCTGCTGGCCCTGCAACGCCTGTACGACTGGGAGGCCAAGGCGCCCACGCGCGTGGCCCTCACGCAGCCCATGGGCGGCGGCGTGGTGCACGATTTCACCTGGGCCCAGGTGGCCGACCAGGTGCGCCGCATGGCCGCCCACCTGCAGGCCCAGGGCTGGGAACCCGGCAGCAAGGTCGCCATCCTGTCCAAGAACTGCGCCTGGTGGATGATGAGCGACCTGGCGATCTGGATGGCCGGCCACGTATCGGTGCCGCTGTACCCCACGCTCGCGCCCGAGACCATCCGCCAGATCCTCACGCACAGCGAGTCCAAGGCCCTGTTCGTGGGCAAGCTCGACGGCTGGGACGGCATGAAGCCCGGCGTGCCCGCCGGCCTGCCCTGCATCAGCTACCCGCTGTCGCCGGTGGACGCGATCCAGGACTACGACGGCTGGGACGCCATCTGCGCGCGCACCGAGCCGCTCCAGGGCCAGCCCGTGCGCGCCGAGGACGATCTCGCCACGCTGATCTACACCTCGGGCACCACCGGCCTGCCCAAGGGCGTGATGCACAGCTTCGGCAACTTCGCCTGGGCCATCGACCGCGGCCTGCAGCGCATCCCGCTCACGGCCAAGGACCGCATGCTGAGCTACCTGCCGTTGGCCCACGTGGTGGAGCGCATGCTGGTCGAGCACGGCTGGCTGCGCACGGGCATGCACGTGTTCTTCGCCGAATCGCTGGACACCTTCGCGGCCGACCTGCAGCGCGCGCGGCCCACGGTGTTCTTCTCGGTCCCGCGCCTGTGGGTCAAGTTCCAGCAGGGCATCCACGCCAAGATGCCGCCGGCCAAGCTGGAGCGGCTGCTGCGCATCCCCTTGCTGGGTGGCATCGTGCGCCGCAAGATCCAGAAGGCCCTGGGCCTGGACCAGTGCCAGTTCGCCGCCGGCGGCGCCGCGCCCATGCCGCCCGCGCTGCTGCAGTGGTACGCCCAGCTGGGCATCCCCATCAACGAGGGCTACGGCATGACCGAGAACCTCGCGCTCTCGCACATCACCGAGCCGGGCAAGAACCAGCGAGGCACCGTGGGCCCCCCCTACCCCGGCGTGGAGCAGCGCCTGGACCCGCAGACCGGTGAAATCCAGATGCGCAGCCAGGCGCTGATGCAGGGCTACTACAAGGAACCCGAGAAGAGCCGCGAGGCCTTCACCGAGGACGGCTGGCTGCGGACCGGCGACAAGGGCAGCATCGACGCCGCCGGCCTGCTGAGCATCACCGGCCGCGTGAAGGACCTGTT
>NZ_MKSS01000349.1:0-1082 GCF_001897365.1 Hydrogenophaga sp. 70-12 | reverse complement strand
ACCACGCTTCAGCACTCACAGAGGAAACCCGTCGGATGAACAGCCACAAGAATGCCAGATTGACGTTTGAAGGACGCAAATTGCTCATCGAGCGCATCGCCGTCATGGGGCTGATGCCAGCGGCCGAGGCCGCAGGCATCAGCGTTCGGACTGCCCGCAAGTGGCGCCGTCGTTTCGAAGCTGGCGGACTCGATGCCCTCATGGACAGCAGCTCCCGGCCTGCCAAGACGCGCAGCACCATCGATGAGGCGCTGGGCCAGCGCATCGAGCAGCTGCGACGCAGCCGCATGCCCATGCACCGCATCGCCGCTGTGGTCGGGCGCAGCGTGGCCACCATCAGCCGCTGGCTGGCCAGGCTGGGCCTCTCCAGCCTGAAAGCGTTGCAGCCAGCTGTGCCCGTGGTTCGCTACGAACACGACACGCCCGGGGCCATGCTGCACATGGACACCAAGAAGCTCGGGCGCATCGAGCGCCCCAGCCACCGCGTCACCGGCAACCGCCGCGACTCCGTCGATGGCGCAGGCTGGGAGTTCGCCCACGTGGCCATCGATGACCACAGCCGGGTGGGCTTCGTGCAGATGCATGCCGATGAGCGCAAGGCCTCGGCGGTGGACTTCCTGCAAGCCGCCGTCGCTCACTACGCGGCGCTGGGCGTGCGCATCGAGCGCTTGCTGACCGACAACGGCTCGGCCTACCGCTCGCGCCTGTTCGCCAAGACCTGCCAGGCCCTGGGTATCAAGCACTGCTTCACTCAGCCCTACCGACCGCAGACCAACGGCAAGGCCGAGCGATTCATCCAGACCTGCCTGCGCGAATGGGCCTACGGCAGAACGTGGCAGCACAGCTCAGAGCGCACCGCCTGGCTTCCATCCTTCTTGAGCTACTACAACACCCGCAGGCCTCATTCGGCCCTCGGTCATCGCCCTCCGGCTTCCCGCCTCGGTGGGAATAACCTATTGCAACTCAACAGCTAGGCCCTGGTCCCGGGGCGGAATCGGGGCCGCCAGAAACAAAAAGACACCGTCGAACGGTGCCTTTTGTGGGGAGGGTGCGACGCTGCGACTCAGGTCGGCACTTTTTTG
>NZ_MKSS01000348.1:0-7216 GCF_001897365.1 Hydrogenophaga sp. 70-12 | reverse complement strand
GGAGACCCGTTGACATTCAGGGCGCTACAGGACGCATGCGAGACCAACTCGCGCTTGCTGAACACGCGGCTCGCCGAGTTGAAGGAGGCGGGGCTCGTGGAGCACGTCGCTGGGGGTTATCAACTGACTGCAGAAGGCCGGAAGCTGGGAGTGGCCCTTGAGCCGTTGACCTCATGGGCGACGGGCTGGGCGCGAAGACAGACGTAGCTGCCGCACCTGGCCTCGACCTGGGCTGCAGTCAAGCTGCACAGTTCCTGTTCGCGGGCCCCTGTGAAGAGGCCCAGGCTGATGAGGTCGGGGACGCAGCTGTGCGTAGGCCGCCGCTTCACAACAGCGCCGGAAATTTCTGCTTCGCGCGCTCCAGCTCGGGCAACAGCTTGTCCATGATGGCCGGGATGTCCATTCGGCTGGTTGCCACCGACAGGCTCATTGCCGCGATGGTGCGGCCATGGCGGTCGAGTATGGGCACCGCGATCGAGCGCAGGCCGATCTCCAGTTCCTGGTCGCACAGCGCGTAACCCTGGCGCTGCGCCAGCTCCACTTGTTGCATCACCTTCGGCAGGCTGGTGATGGTTTTGACCGTGAGCGCCGGGCGGCCCATGCGGCTGAGCATGAAGCGCACCGCGTCGCGCGGCTGCCCGGCCAGCAGCACGCGCCCGGTGGCACTGGCGTAGGCCGGCAGGCGCGCGCCCACGCCCAGCCCCACCGATAGGCTGCGCCGGTGCGTGGCGCGGGCCACGAACACGGAGTCTTGCGAATCCAGTACCGCGATCGAAGCCGATTCCTTCGTGCGCTCGGCGGTGGTTTCCAGGATGGGCTGGGCCAATCGCGTGAGCGCATCCGACACCACGAAGGCAGAGCCCAGGCGCAACGCGCGCGCGGCGAGCTGGAACTGACGGCCGTCCTGCGTGGCGTAGCCCAGGTGGCACAGGGTGTGCAACGAACGGCGCACCGACGCCTTGGTGTGCCCCGTGACGTCGGCCAACTCGGTGAGCGTGGCCCCGCTGCGCAATTGGCCGAAGGCTTCGATGATGGCCAGCCCCTTTTCCAGCGCCATGACGTAGTCGCGCTCGCCGCGCTCGGCGCGTTCGTCCGCGCCATGGCTTGCGTCGTCGGCATGGGTGCCAGGAGAGGCTTTGGTTGAAGTTCGCATGGCGCACATTTTGTTCGAATTCGTTGATGTGCATCAAGTGCGCGCCTAGACTGCGCCGCCGTGTCGGTGTTTGGCCGCCACGTTCTGCCCACCCCAGTAGAGGAATGACATGAGCTCCCCACGAATCACGCGACGCGCGCTGGCCGCGGCGTCGATCGCCGCCGGCCTCAGCGCCGTGCTGCCCTTTAACGCGCAGGCCCAAACGGCCGTGGCACCCAAGGTGCTGCGCCTGGTGGTGCCGTTTCCGGCCGGCGGCACGGCCGACGTGCTGCCGCGCGTGCTGGCCGAGAAGATGCGCGACGCCTATCCCGCCGGCATCGTGGTGGAGAA
Organism: Hydrogenophaga sp. 70-12; assembly: GCF_001897365.1. Lineage (NCBI taxonomy): Bacteria > Pseudomonadati > Pseudomonadota > Betaproteobacteria > Burkholderiales > Comamonadaceae > Hydrogenophaga > Hydrogenophaga sp. 70-12. Next base: position 5,733 of record NZ_MKSS01000348.1, on the reverse strand, counting down.
CCGCACCGGCGCGGGCGGCAACATCGGTGGCGAGTTCGTCGCCCGGGCCGAGCCCGATGGCAGCACCCTGCTCGTATCGCCGCCGGGCCCGATCGCGATCAACCACCACCTCTACAAGTCCATGCCGTTCGACCCCACCAAGTGGGTGCCCGTGACCGTCGTGGCCACGGTGCCCAACGTGCTGGGCGTGTCGAACCGCCTGCCGGTGGCCAACCTGGCCGAGTTCATCGCCTACCTCAAGGCCAACCCCGACAAGGTGACCTATGCGTCGCAAGGCAACGGTTCCACCTCCCACCTGACCGCCAACCTATTCATGCAGCTCACGGGCACGCGCATGGTTCACATCCCCTACCGCGGCACCGCGCCCGCGCTCACGGACCTGGTCGGTGGCCAGGTCGACGTCTTCTTCGACAACATCGCGTCGTCGGCCCAGTACCACCAGGGCAAGCGCATCAAGGTGCTGGCCGTGGCCGACAGTCGCCGTTCCAAGGCCTTGCCCGACGTGCCGAGCTTCGCCGAGCTCAAGCTGCCCGACATGCAGGCCGTGACCTTCTTTGGCGTGGTGGCGCCCGCCGGTACGCCCAACGCCGTGGCCCAGCAGATCCAGAAGCATTTCGCCGAGGCCATGGCCTTGCCCGACGTGCGCGAAAAGTTCGCCGCCCAGGGCGCCGAACCCGGTGGACAGACGCCCCAGCAGACGGCCGCCTTCATCAAGGCGGAGTCGGACAAGTGGGCGCGCGTGATCAAGACCGCCAACGTGACCCTCGAGTGATGCCGGCCATGCCAGACGTGCAAACCATCCGGTGGACCGATCGGCTCAGCCGCGTGCCCTACGCGGTCTATGCGGACGAGGGGATCCACGAGCAAGAGCAGGCGCGCGTGTTCAGAGGCGCCACCTGGAACTACCTGTGTCTGGACGCTGAGCTGCCCGAGCCCGGCAGCTACCGCACCACGCACGTGGGCGAGACGCCCGTGGTGGTGGTGCGCGACGCCGACGGCGAGATCTACGCCTTCGAGAACCGCTGCGCGCACCGCGGCGCGTTGATCGCGCTGGAGAAGTCGGGCAAGGCCGAGAGCTTTCAATGCGTGTACCACGCCTGGAGCTACAACCGCCAGGGCGACCTCACCGGCGTGGCCTTCGAGAAGGGGGTGAAGGGGCAGGGTGGCATGCCGCCGGACTTCTGCAAGGAAAACCACGGGCCGCGCAAGCTGCGCGTGGCCGTGTTCTGCGGCCTGGTGTTCGGCAGCTTCAGCGAGGAGGTGCCGCCGATCGAGGAGTACCTGGGAGAGGACATCTGCGCGCGCATCGAGCGCGTTCTGCACAAGCCGGTGAAGGTGATCGGCCGGTTCACGCAGGCCTTGCCCAACGACTGGAAGCTCTACGTGGAGAACGTGCGCGACAGCTACCACGCGAGCCTGTTGCACCTGTTCTTCACCACCTTCGAGATCAACCGCCTCTCGCAAAAAGGTGGGGTGATCGTGGACGAATCGGGTGGCAACCACGTGAGCTATTCGATGATCGATCCCTCGGCCAAGGACGCGTCGTACAAGGAGCAGGGCTTGCGTTCCGACCACGACCGCTACCGGTTGAAGGACCCGAGTCTGCTCGAGGGCTTCGAGGAATGGCCCGATGGCGTCACGCTGCAGATCCTGTCGGTGTTCCCCGGTTTCGTGCTGCAGCAGATACAGAACTGCCTGGCCGTGCGCCAGGTGGTGACCAAAGGCAAGGACCGCGCCGAATTGCACTGGGTCTATCTGGGCTTCGAGGACGACACGCCCGAGCGGCTGCGCGTGCGGCTCAAGCAGTGCAACCTGGTGGGTCCGGCGGGCTTCATCTCCATGGAAGACGGCGCCGTGGGCGGCTTCGTGCAGCGCGGCATCGCGGGGGCGCGAGACCAGCAGGCCGTGGTGGCCATGGGCGGCGAGGTGGTGGCCTCGGGCGAAGGCCGGGCCACGGAGACCTCGGTGCGCGGCTTCTGGAAGGCCTACCGCCAGCACATGGGGGTGGCGGCATGATCGACCTGCTGAGCCTGATGGCCTTTCACGCGGCCTACGCCGACACCATCGACAGCGACCGCCTGGAGCAGTGGCCCGACTTCTTCGCGCCCGATGCGCTCTACCGCATCACCCATGTGGAGAACGAACAGCAGGGCCTGCCGGCTGGCATCGTCTGGGCCGACTCGCGCGCCATGCTCGAAGACCGGGTGGCCGCGCTGCGCGAGGCCAACATCTACGAGCGCCAGCGCTACCGCCACCTGTTGGGCGTGCCGGTGCTGGAGTCGGCCGACGCGCAATCGGCGCGCGCCCGAACGCCTTTCATGGTGGCGCGCATCATGGCGCACGGTGAAACGCAGCCCTTCGCAACCGGCGTCTACCGCGACCGCTTCGTTCGGGTGGACGGGAGGCTGCTGCTGGCCGAGCGCGTGGCGGTGTGCGACAGCACCGTCACCGACACGCTCATGGCCTTGCCGCTGTGAGCGGCGCGGCGTCCGCGATGAACAGCTCGCGCGTGGCCCTGAGCCTGGGCGACCCGAACGGCGTCGGCCCGGAGATCGCGCTCAAGGCCTTGGCCGAGCTGGCGCCCGAAGCGCGCGAGCGCCTCGTGCTCTATGGGCCGGGCGAGGTGCTGCGCGCCACGGCGCAAAGCCTGGGACTGCAAGACCTGCTGGTCGGCCTGCAGCATGTGCACGTGGGCGGTCTGCCGAGGGGCTCGCACCAGCCCGGTCGCATCGATGCCGGCGCCGGCCGCAGCGCGGTGGCCAGCGCCAGCGCCGCCATTGAGGCCTGCCGCGCGGGGGCGGTGCAAGCCGTGGTGGCCGGCCCGCACCACGAGACCGCCATCGCGCAGGCCGGTATCGTGTTCAGCGGCTACCCCAGCCTGGTGGCCTCGGTGTGCGGACTCGGTGAAGACGAGGTGTTCCTGTTGCTCATTGGCGGCGGCCTGCGCATCGTGCACGCCACGCTGCACGAAAGCGTGGAGCGCGCGCTGTCGCGGCTGAGTCCCGATCTGGTGGCGGCGGCCGCGCGCGCCGGCGTGCGCGCCTGCCAGCGGCTGGGCCTGTCCCGGCCGCGCGTGGCGCTGTTCGGCATCAATCCGCACGCGTCCGAAGGGGGGCTGTTCGGGCCGCACGACGCGCACTGCACCGTGCCCGCGGCGCGCGCGCTGCGCGAGCAGGGCCTGGACGTGGGCGAACCACAAGGCGCCGACGTGCTGCTGGCGGACCACGCGCACCGGCCGCACGACCTCTACGTGGCCATGTTCCACGACCAGGGCCACATCCCCATCAAGCTGCTGGCCCCGCAAGGCGCCTGCGCCCTGTCCATCGGCGCCGAGGTGCTGCTGGCCAGCACCGGCCATGGCAGCGCCATGGACATCGCCGGCACCGGCCGGGCGCGGCCCGATGCCTTGCTGCGCAGCCTGCGCCTGATGCTGGACCCGGTGCGCGCCTGATCCTCTTCTTTCATTTGCCATGAGCCACCAGATCCGCATCGTGGGCTCCGACCTGTGTTTCGGATGCGAGCCCGAAGAAACCATCCTCGACGCCGCGCTGAAGGCCGGCATCGAGGTGCCTTACTCCTGCCGCAAGGGCGTGTGCGGCAACTGCGCCGCGCGCGTCGAGGGCGGTGACTTCGAGCGCGGCCCCGTGTCCGCCGAAGCGACGCCGCCTGGCCAGGAGCTGCTCTGCCAATGCCGCCCGCGCGCCGACCTGGCGATCGCGCCATCGAGCTGGCGCCGCCTGGAGCCCGGCGCGCGCAAGCGCCTGCAGCTCAAGGTCTACCGCAACACCCTGGCCGCGCCCGATGTCAGCCTGTTGCAACTGCGCCTGCCAGCGGGCCAGCGCGCGAAGTTCCGCGCGGGGCAGTACCTGCAGGTTCACCTGCCCGACGGCGAACGGCGCAGCTACTCGATGGCCAACCCGCCGCACGAAAGCGACGGCGTGCAACTGCACGTGCGGCACGTCGCGGGTGGGCGCTTCAGCGCCCTGGTGGCGGACCTGCAGCCCGGTGACCTGCTCGAAGTGGAGCTGCCCTTCGGCCAGGTGGACCTCGACCCCGAGGCCGGCAGTCCCTTGCTGTGCGTCTGCGGCGGCACCGGTTTCGCGCCGGTGAAATCGCTGCTCGACGACCTCGCGAAGCGCAGGTCGGCGCGTCCCGTTTCCCTGATTTGGGGCGCGCGCGACCGCGCCGGCCTCTACCTGCTGGAACACGCCGCCAAATGGGCCAGGGCCTTGCCGAACTGGCGCTTCGTGGCGGCGCTGGAAGACGGTGCCGAGGCGAAGGCCTTGGGCGCTTTCCATGGCCGGGTGGACGCCGCCGTGCGCGCCCTGGCCGATGAACTGCCGCGCGGCGGCGAGGTCTACTGCTGCGGCGCGCCACCCATGGTGTCCGCCGTGCGCGCGGCCTGCGCCGATGCGATGCAACTGCCGGCCGAGCGCTTCCACGCCGACATCTTCGTGCCCGGCCCGGCGGGCTGAGCCCGCCGCGCGCGGGCGCCTCAGGTCAGTGCCAGCGACAGCACCGGAAACACCGCCACCAGCAGCAGCACGAACAGCATGGCGGCCACGTAGGGCAGGGTGCCGCCGAAGATGGCCTCCACCGACACGCGCGGATCGTTCAAGGTGGACTTCACCGTGAACACCGAAATGCCGAAGGGCGGCGTGAGCAGACCGATCTCCACCGCGAGCACGGTCAGCACGCCGAACTGGATGAGGTTGAAGCCGAGGTCGCTGGCGATGGGCACGGCCACGGGCGTCATGATCAGCAGGATGGAACTGGAGTCCAGGATCATGCCGAGGAAGAGCACGATCAGCACGTAGATCAGGAGAAAGCCATAGGGCCCCAGGCCGGCGTCCTGCACCAGCTCGCTGATGGCCACCGGCACGCCCGCCACCGACAGCATGCGGCTGTAGAAACTCGCGGCGATCAGCAGGATCAGGATGGTGACCGAGACGCTGCCCGTTTCGTGCAGCACGCGCCAGAAGCGGCCCTGGCCCAGGCTGCGCCGCGCCAGCGCCACCACCAGCGCGCCGAAGGCGCCGATGCCGCCGGCCTCGGTGGGGGTGAAGAAGCCGCTGTAGAGCCCGCCCAGCACCAGCGCCACCAGGGCGACGATGGGCACCAGCTTGCCGGCCATCTGCGCGCCACTCAGCAGCGGGCCGCTGGCGCGCTGCTGGGCCATGTCGCGCTGGCGCTTGAGGTCGAAGACCATGCCGGGCGCGAAGGTGGCCATCAGCACGATCATCGCCACGAACACCGCGGCGAGCATGAAGCCCGGGATGATGCCGGCGATGAACAGTGTGCCGATGGACTGCTCGGCGAGCACGCCGTAGATGATCATCAGCAGGCTGGGCGGGATCATCATGCCCAGCACCGAACTGCCGGCCACCGTGCCCGCCGCGAAGGCCGTGCGGTAGCCGTGGCGGGCCATCTCGGGCACGGCCACGCGGGTGAAGACGGCGGCCGAGGCGATGGACACGCCCGTGACCGCGGCGAACACGGTGTTGGCCGCCACCGTGGCCACGCCCAGTCCGCCGCGCACGCGGCGCAGCAGGGCCTCGGCCACCTCGAAGGTGTCCTTGCCCACGTTCGATATGGACACCAACAGGCCCATCAGCACGAACAGCGGGATGGTGGCGAAGATGTAGTCGGCCACGCCGTTGTAGGCGGAGAGGTAGAGCAGGCGCATGGCCATCTCCACGTCCTCTCGCATGAGCCAGATGCCTGCGAAGCCGA
>NZ_MKSS01000347.1:0-6755 GCF_001897365.1 Hydrogenophaga sp. 70-12 | reverse complement strand
CGCGGCCAAGTACAGCGGCTACATCGACCGGCAGAAGGCCGAGGTGGAGCGCGCCGCCCACTACGAGCACCTGAAGCTGCCGGCGGACATCGATTACCTGAAGGTCACGTCCCTGTCCTTCGAGGCGCGGCAAAAGCTGGCCCGGCACCGGCCCGAAACCCTGGGCCAGGCCTCGCGCATCTCCGGCATCACGCCCGCCAGCATTTCCCTGCTGCTGATTCACCTGAAGAAGGGTGGCGGCGGTGGCCTGGCCTCGGCCCGCGGCGCCACCGAGACCGCAGCCCCATGACGGACGCGCTGCGAAACGAGCTGCAGATCGGCCTGCAGGCGCTCGACCTCTCGCTGGACGAGGAGCAGGTCGACATGCTGATGGCCTACATGGCGCTCATCCAGAAGTGGAACCGGGTCTACAACCTGACCGCCCTGCGCGAGCCGGCGGAGATGCTGACCCACCACCTGCTGGACAGTCTGGCGGTGGTCGGCCCCTTGCTGCGTGAAACCGACGGACGCCCGGTGCGGCTGCTGGACGTGGGTTCGGGCGCCGGCCTGCCGGGCGTGGTGATCGCCATCGCCTGCCCGCAGATCGAAGTGACCTGCGTGGACACGGTGGCCAAGAAGGCGGCTTTTGTCCGCCAGGTGTCGGCGGAGCTGGGCCTGGTGAACCTGCACGCAATGCACGCGCGGGTGGAGTCGCTGAGCCGGGGGCGGGGAGAAGAGGGCTACGACGTGGTCACGTCCCGCGCCTTTTCCTCCCTGACGGACTTCATCCAGTGGTCGCGATCCGCGCTGCAGATCGGGGGCATGTGGATGGCCCTGAAGGGCAAGCACCCGCTGGAGGAGCTGCTGGCGCTGCCGGCGGACGTGGACGTGTTTCACGTGGAACCGGTGGCGGTGCCGGGCTTGAAGGCGGATCGCTGCATCGTGTGGATGCGGGAACGGATGGGCTGAGCGGCAAAGCCCGGGCCCGGCAGAACCCGTCACGTACACTCGACCCCTGCTTTCTGGGGGCCACCACCATGTTCGGCATCGCGGACTACGGCGCTTTCGTCGCCGCCATCGTAGTTTTTCTCGCCATTCCCGGTCCGGGCAACCTGGCCCTCATCACCTCCACCAGCAAGGGCGGCGTGCGCGGCGGACTCGCCGCTACCCTGGGCGTCATCGCCGCCGACCAGGTGCTCATGTGGGCGGCCGTCGCCGGCGTCGCCGCCTTGCTGGCGGCCACCCCGACCCTGTTCGGCGCGGTCCAGTGGATCGGCGCCGCCTACCTGGCCTGGCTCGGCTGGAAAATGCTCACCGCCAAGCCGGGCGATGCCCCGGTCCTCAACATCCGCCCGCGCCAGTACTTCCAGCAGGCGGCCGCCATCACCCTGCTCAACCCCAAGGCCATCGTCTTCTACATGGCCTTCTTCCCCCTGTTCGTCGACCGCGCCCACCACCAGGGCCTGGTCACCTTCGGCGCCATGGCGGCCACCATTGCCGCGCTCACCTTCGCCTACGGCCTGGGCATGACGCTCATCGTGCATTTCCTGGCCGAGCGCCTGCGCGCCAACCCCCGCATCGGTCGCACGCTGGAAAAGCTCGCCGGCGTCTTCCTCATCGGCTTTGGCGTCAAGCTGGCCCTTTCCAAGTAAAGACCCATGGCGAAGATTTTTTGCGTGGCCAACCAGAAGGGCGGCGTCGGCAAGACCACCACCACCGTCAACCTCGCCGCTGGCCTGGCCAAGGTCGGCCAGCGGGTGCTGATGGTGGACCTGGACCCCCAGGGCAACGCCACCATGGGTTCGGGCGTGGACAAGCGGGCCATGCCGCTGTCGGTGTACGACGTGCTGCTGGAATCCGCCTCGGTGGCCGAGGCGGCCCAGTGGTCCGACAAGTGCGGCTACCACGTGCTGGGCGCCAACCGCGAGCTCGCGGGCGCCGAGGTGGAACTGGTGGAGGTGGAGCGCCGCGAGCGCCGGCTCAAGCAGGCCCTGGCCGAGGTGGCCGACCAGTACGATTTCGTGTTGATCGACTGCCCGCCCTCGCTGAGCATGCTCACCCTCAATGGCCTGTGCTCGGCGCACGGCGTCATCGTGCCCATGCAGTGCGAGTACTTCGCGCTCGAAGGCCTGACCGACCTGGTCAACACCATCAAGCAGGTGCACGCCAACCTCAACAAGGACCTGCAGATCATCGGCCTGCTGCGTGTCATGTTCGACCCGCGCATCACCCTGCAGCAGCAGGTGAGCGACCAGCTCAAGGCCCATTTCGGCGACAAGGTGTTCGACACCGTGATCCCGCGCAACGTGCGCCTGGCCGAGGCCCCCAGCTACGGCCTGCCGGGCGTGGTGTTCGACCCCTCCGCGCGCGGCAGCCAGGCCTTCATCGCCTTTGCCGAGGAGATGGTCGAGCGCATCAAGAAGATGTGAGGGGAGGGTGTTCCACGTGAAACCGCAGAACGTCCTCGTCCTGCCCGGCTGGCAGAGCAGCGGGCCCGAACACTGGCAGAGCCGTTGGGAGGCGCGCTTCGGCTACCGCCGCGTCGAGCAGCACGACTGGATGCACCCGCAGCGCGGTGACTGGATGGCCCGCCTGGAAGACGTGGTGCTGGGCACCGACGGCCCGGTGCTGCTGGTGGCCCACAGCCTGGGCTGCATCCTGACGGCGGCCTGGGCCGCGCATTCCCGTCACACCGCCCGCGTGGTGGGTGCCCTGCTGGTGGCGCCGGGCGATTCGGAACGCGAGGACTTGCGCGAACTGCTGCCCAGCTGGTCGCCCATCGTGCGCCAGCGCCTGCCGTTCCCCGCCCACCTGATCGGCAGCCAGGACGACCCCTACTGCGGCTTCGAGCGCGCCCGGGGCCTCGCCGCCGACTGGGGGGCTGCCTTCACCGACCTTGGCCGTGCCGGCCACATCAACGCCGACACCGGCCTGGGCGATTGGCCGCAGGGCCAGGCCTGGCTGGACGAACTCAAGAAAGACAAGCACTAGATGGTCACCAAAAAACCCAAGGGCCTGGGCCGCGGGCTCGAAGCGCTGCTCGGTCCCAAGGTCGAGGACAAGCCCACCGCCGAGGCTGCGCCCGCCGGCGCGCCGTCCACCCTGCCGCTGGACCAGCTGGTGCCCGGCCAGTACCAGCCACGCACCCGCATGGACGAGGGCGCCCTGTACGAACTGGCCGAGAGCATCAAGGCCCAGGGCATCATGCAGCCGATCCTGGTGCGCCGGCTGAACAGCGGCCCGGACGCCGGCAAGCACGAGATCATCGCGGGCGAGCGCCGCTTCCGGGCCTCGAAGCTGGCCGGCCTGAGCGAGGTGCCCGTGCTGGTGCGTGAGGTGCCGGACGAGTCGGCCGCCGCCATGGCGCTGATCGAGAACATCCAGCGTGAAGACCTAAACCCCTTGGAAGAGGCCCATGGCCTGCAACGGTTGGTGAAAGAGTTTGGACTCACTCACGAACAGGCGGCCCAGGCCGTGGGCCGCTCGCGCAGCGCCGCCAGCAACCTGCTGCGCCTGCTGCAGCTGGCCGAGCCGGTGCAGACCATGCTGATGGCCGGCGACATCGACATGGGCCACGCGCGCGCGCTGCTGCCGCTGGACAAGGCCACGCAGATCACCACGGCCAACCAGGTCGCGACCCGCAAGCTGTCGGTGCGCGAGGCCGAGAACCTGGTGAAAAAACTGGCGGCCGAGTTCACCCTGGCGCCGCAGAAGCCGCGCAAGGAAAAGTCGCGCGACATCCGCCGCGTGGAAGAGGAGCTGGCCGACCTGCTGACCGCCGAGGTCGAGGTGCGCGTGAAGAAGCGCGTGAAGCGCCACGGCCGCGTCGAGGAGATGGGCGAGCTGGCGATCCAGTTCGGCTCGCTGGACGCCCTCAACGGACTCATCGAGCGGCTGCGCGCGGGGCACTGAGGCCCCGCCCCTTGCCGGGCTCAGGCCAGGGCCGGCGCCGGCTCCATGGACGGGCGGTGGATGTGGCCGACCGCGCCGTTGGCCTTGGCCGTCTGGTAGTGCCATTCGATGTCCAGCACCCCGGCCAGCGAGCCGTCCTCGGCCAGGCCGCCGATGGGGCCGAACATGAAGCCCAGCAGGATCAGTCCGTTCGGACCGGTGAAGGGCTGGTGGGTGATGCCGCCCGCCTCGACCATGTAGTCGCCCGCGAACACCTCGCCGTGTTCGTAGCCGAAACCGCCTTCGACGATGTAGGCGTGCGCGGCGCCGAAGTGCTTGTGCACGCCGGCCACGGTGCCGGGCTCCACCTTGAGCAGGATCACCAGCAGGCTGGAGGCGTCGTCGCAGTGCAGCAGCTTGAACTGCGTGCCCGGCATGCCCCAGGGGGTCCAGGGGATCTCCTTGGTGCGCACGATGAGTGAGCCGTCGGGGTAGCGCAGCGACACGCGCGGGTCGGTGCCGGTCTTGGCGTGGGTGATGGGCATGGGTGTCTCCGTAGGAATGGGGTCCGCGGCATCGGTGCCGCCGGCGCATGCTCGGCGGGGCTGGCGGCCCGGCGCTGCGGGAAAGCCCTGGGAAAGTGGTCGCCGGCCGCGCGCAATGCCGCTTTTTCGACAGAAACCCGCTAGGACGACAGGCCCGCCCGGCCTAGCATGGCGCCATGCACCCCCCGCTCGACAGCGCCCAGGACACGGCCCGGACCATCGGTCGCTTCGCGCACGCCGAACCCGAGCGCGTGCTGCGTGGCCCGTCGGGCGAGGTGGTGGGCGCCATCTGGTCGCACCCGCCCACGCACACGCGGGTGCAAGGCCTGGACCACCACGCGCTGGCGCTGCACCTGTCGGGCTGCACGCTGGTGGAGAAGTGGGCCGACGGCCGCTGCGTGGGGCACCGCTCCCGGGTGGGCAGCGTGAGCCTGGTGCCGGCGCGGCGCGATTCGGAGTGGACCATCGGCGGGCATTGCCGGGTGGCCCATGCCTACGTGCACCCGCAGGCGCTGAGCGACGCGGCCGAACGCCTGTCGCGGCCCTGGCCCGCCGACGGGCTGGGCGACTTCTTCGCGGCCGATGACGCCCAGCTCGCGCGCCTGCTGCACTGGCTGGTGCACGAGGCACTGGTCGACGGGCTGGAACCGCTGGCGCTGGAGCAGTGGCAGGCCCTGCTGCTGGCGCACCTGATCCGCCGCGACGCCACCGGCGCCGGGGCCGCGCCCGAGCGTCCGGCGTCCCGCCTGGCGCTCACCGGGGCCACGCTGCGGCGGCTGTTCACCCACATCGACGAGCACATCGAAGAGCGCCTGGCCGCGCGCCTGACGCTGAGCGCCCTGGCCGACATCGCCCACCTCTCGCCCGACCACTTCCTGCGCGCCTTCAAGCGGGCGGTGGGCCAGACGCCGCACCGCTACGTGCTGGAGCGGCGCCTGGTGCGCGCGCAGGACCTGCTGGCGCGCAGCCCGCTGGCCGTGGCCGACATCGCGCGCGACAGCGGCTTTCGCGGCCCCAGCCATTTCACCGCCGCGTTCCGGCGGCAGTACGGCCTCACGCCCAGCGCCTGGCGCGCCCAGCGGCGCGGCTGAGCCAGGCGCGGCACGGCCGCCGGCCTCAGGCCGAGAAGATCTTGCCCGGGTTGAGGATGTTGTCCGGGTCCAGCGCGCGCTTGAGCGTGCGCATCAGGTCCACCGCGCCGGCGCCGGCCTCGTCGAGCAGGAAGCCCATCTTGTGCAGGCCCACGCCGTGTTCGCCGGTGCAGGTGCCTTCCAGCTGCAGCGCGCGCGTCACGAGCTTGACGTTGAGTTCCTCGGCCAGGCGGCGCTCGTCGGCGTTGTCGGGGTCGATCAGGTAGCCGAAGTGGAAGTTGCCGTCGCCCACGTGGCCGACGAGGAAGTAGGGCAGGCCGCTGGCGTCGGCCTCGGCCACGGAATCGAGCAGGCAGTCGGCCAGGCGGCTGATGGGCACGCAGGTGTCGGTGCTCACGGCGCGGCAGCCGGGCTTGGTCTGGATGGCCGCGAAGTAGGCGTTGTGCCGCGCGGTCCACAGGCGCGTGCGCTCCTCCGGCGTGGTGGCCCATTCGAAGGCATTGCCGCCGAACTCGCTGGCAATGTCCTGCACGGTCTCGGCCTGCTCTTTCACGCTGGCGGGCGAGCCGTGGAACTCCATCAGCAGCATGTGTTCCTCGCGCAGGCCCAGCTTGCTGTGGGCGTTGACCATGCGCACGGTGTTGGCGTCGATCAGTTCGCAGCGCGCGATCGGCACGCCCAGCTGGATGACCTGGATCACGCAGCGCACCGCCGCCTCGATGGTGGGGAAGGAGCAGACCGCGGCCGAGATCGCCTCGGGCAGCGGGTAGAGCTTGAGGGTGATCTCGGTGATCACGCCCAGCGTGCCTTCGCTGCCCACCATCAGGCGCGTGAGGTCGTAGCCGGCGGACGATTTCTTGGCGCGCGTGCCGGTGCGCACCACCTGGCCCTCGGCCGTGACCACCTCCAGCGCCAGCACGTTCTCGCGCATGGTGCCGTAGCGCACGGCGTTGGTGCCGCTGGCGCGCGTGGCGGTCATGCCGCCGATGGAGGCGTCGGCGCCGGGATCGATGGGGAAGAACAGGCCCTCGCTTTTCACCGCCTCGTTCAGGGCCTTGCGCGTCACGCCGGGCATCACCGTCACGGTCAGGTCCTCGGCGTTGATGGAGAGCACCTGGTTCATGCGGCCGACGTCGATGCTGATGCCGCCCTGCACCGCGAGCAGGTGGCCTTCGAGCGAGGAGCCCACGCCGAAGGGAATGACCGGCACCTTGTACTGAGCGCACAGCGCCACGGCGTCGGCCACGTC
>NZ_MKSS01000346.1:0-8490 GCF_001897365.1 Hydrogenophaga sp. 70-12 | reverse complement strand
TGCGCGCCTTCCTGGCCGAGTACGAAACCAGCGCCACGCGCCACGCGGCCCTGGTGTCCGACACCAAGTTCCTCGGTCCGGCGCAGCGCGAACTGGTGGTGAACCGCCAGCGCGACGTGGTGGCGGCCTTCACGCGCTTCATCCGCCGCGCCTACCCCGAGCGCGTGACCCCCACCAACCAGACCGCCCTGACCATGATGCTGTTCGGCATGATCAACTGGACCTTCATCTGGCTGCGCCCGGGTGGCCCCATGAGCTACGCCGGCTTCGCCGAAGAGGTGGTGTCGGTGCTGGAAAACGGCCTGGCCGGGCGCCGGCCCGACTGAATCCGAGGGGATTTTGGGCGTTTACTTATATGAAATGAATTTCGTTTAGTTAAAATCGCAGCTTCCCCCACCGGAGACAGACCCCATGAGCAAAGCCTTCGCTTCCCAAGCCGACCTGCAGGACAAGAAGATCACCTTCGAGCAGCTCAGCCCGCACTGCTGGGCCTACACCGCCGAAGGCGACCCGAACTCGGGCGTGATCATTGGCGAGAAGTTCATCATGGTCAGCGACGCCACGGCCACGCCCGCCATGGCGCAGGACCTGATCCAGCGCATCCGCCAGGTCAGCGACAAGCCCATCAAGTACGTGCTGCTGACCCACTACCACGCGGTGCGCGTGCTGGGCGCCAGCGCCTACCTGGCCGAAGGCGCCACCGAAATCATCGCCAGCCGCGGCACCTACGAACTCATCGTCGAGCGTGGCGCCGAGGACATGCAGAGCGAGATGGAGCGCTTCCCGCGCCTGTTCCGCGGCGCCGACAGCGTGCCCGGTCTGACCTGGCCCACCATGGTCATCGGCGATGGCCAACCCGGCCGCCAGGGCTCGCTCACCGTGGACCTGGGCGGCGTGAAGGTCGAGATCTGGCACCCCGGCCAGGGCCATACGCGCGGCGACACCATCGCCTGGGTGGAAGACGAAAAGGTGCTGTTCAGCGGCGACCTGGTCGAGTACGAGGCCGGCGTGTACACCGGTGACGCCCAGCTTGAGGAATGGCCCGCCACGCTCGAGGCCCTGCGCGCGCTCAAGGCCGAGGCCATCGTGCCGGGCCGGGGCGAAGCCATGAAGGGCAATGCCGACGTGAACAAGGCGCTGGACTACACCAAGCGCTGGGTCACCACCCTGTTCCAGGCCGGCAAGGAAGCCGCGGCCGCGGGCATGGACCTCAAGGCCGCCATGGCCCACACCCGCAAGAGTATGGACCCGGTGTTCGGCCACGTCTTCATCTACGAACACTGCCTGCCCTTCGACGTCAGCCGAGCCTTCGACGAAGCCCAGGGCATCAAAAACCCGCGCATCTGGACGGCCGAGCGTGACAAGGAGATGTGGGCGGCCTTGCAGGCCTGAACGCGCAGCGGGCGGGCCTACAAGCCCCCGCGGCCTTGCAGGCCTGAACGCGCAGCGGGCGGGCCTACAAGCCCCCCGCGGCCTTGCAGGCCTGAACGCGCAGCGGGCGGGCCTACAAGCGAACCGAGCCGCCCGTCCTCGGGCCGCGCCCTTCGAGAAGCCGCCTTCGGGCGGCTTTTTGCTGTCCGCCGCTACGATGCGCGCTCCATGCCCTCCAACGATCCCCTGCTGAACGCCGCCACCGACTGGGCCGTCATCGCCATTTTTGGCGTGGTCTACCTGGGCATGTTCCTCGGCGGCCTGCCGCGCCTGCGGCTCGATCGCTCGGGCGTGGCCTTGCTCGGCGCCATCGCCGTGATCGCGGTCTCGGGCATGGGCGTGGCCGAGGCGGCCCAGGCCATCGACCTGCCCACCATCCTGCTGCTGTTCGCCTTCATGGTGATCTCGGCGCAAATGCGCCTGGGCGGCTTCTACGCCGCCCTCACGCAGCGCGTGGGCGCGCTGCCGCTGTCGGACAACGCCCTGCTGGCCGCCCTGATCGCCGTGGCGGCCACGCTGTCGGCCGTGTTCTCCAACGACGTGGTCTGCCTGGCCATGACGCCCATCGTGGCGCGCCTGTGCCTGCGGCGCGGCGCCAACCCGTTGCCCTTCCTCATCGGCCTGGCCTGCGCGGCCAACATCGGCTCGGCCGCCACGCTCATCGGCAACCCGCAGAACATGCTGATCGGCTCGGTGCTGCGGCTCGACTTCGCGGGCTACGCGCGCGCGGCCGTTGTGCCGGTGCTCATCAGCCTGGCGCTGCTTTGGGGCTGGCTGGTGTGTGTGCCGCACGTGCGCGTCGAGCCCCTGCCGGCCACCGACCGGCGCGCCAGCGACCCGCCGCTGGACATGTGGCAAACCACCAAGGGCCTGGTGGTGGCCGGCGCGCTGATGGGCCTGTTCCTGTTCCGCGACGGCCCGCACGAGGTGATGGCCCTGGTGGGCGCGGCCCTGCTGCTGCTCAGCCGCCGGCTGGCCTCGGCCGACTTCCTGAGGCAGGTGGACTGGCCGCTGTTGATCCTGTTCATGGGCCTGTTCGTGGTGAACCACGCCTTCGAGCGCACGGGCCTGTCTGCCGGGGCCGTGGCCTGGCTGGCCGGGCAGGGCGTGCGCCTCACCGATCCCGGCCCGCTGATGGTGGTGGGCGTGGTCCTGTCCAACCTGGTGTCCAACGTGCCGGCGGTGATGCTGCTGTTGCCGCACCTGTCGGGCGAGCCGGGCGCGGGGGTGTTGCTGGCGCTGGTGACCACCTTCGCAGGCAACCTGCTGCTGGTGGGCTCCATCGCCAACCTCATCGTGGCCGACCTCGCGCGCGCCCAGGGCATCGTCATCGACTGGCGGCGCCACGCCGTGGTGGGCGCGCCGGTGACGCTGCTGTCGCTGGGGGTGATCTGGATCTGGCTGCGCTGGGGGGCTTGAGCCCGGCGGCCACGCGGCTCAGCGCTGGGCGCTGAGCACTTCCATGTCGCGTTCGTACGACTGCAGCTCGCGCACGGCCTTGCGCCGCTGCTCGGGCGTGGTGCTGTTGTGCAGCGCGGCGACTTGCGCGCAGCCGTGGCGCACGCCAGCGTCGCTGTGCGCCTGGTAGCCCGGCGTGGGCGAGTCTTGCAGGCGTTGCAGGTAGGCCCGCAGAGCGGGCTGTGCCTGGGCGGGGTCGGCCTGGACCCCGCGAAGCGTCTGCAGCAGATCGGCCTGGCGGCGCTGGCGCTCGGCCTGGGCGCGTTCGGGGTCCCAGGGCGATTCGGCGAGCCAGCGGCGCAGCAGCTCACGCTGGGCCGCGCTGAGCGGGCCGTAGAACGTTTCGCTGCGCGAGACCGCCTGCTCCAGCCGGCGCTGCAGGCGCTGCTCGGGCGAGCCGCGCAGGAAGTCGCGCGCGAACTCCTCGTCCCCGCGCGCCTGGCGGCGCTGCAGCTGCTGCAGCTGCGCGGCGCTCAATTGGGGGGCCAGGCGCGCGAAGGGGGGGATCAGCCGCTCGCCCGTGCTGACGAGGCGGGCGCGCACGGTTTCGAACTGCGCGCACACCTCTTGCGCGGTGAGCTCGCGCGCGGCCATGGCCTGCCACTGGCGCAGCAGGCCCGCCACGGCGGGCAGCTCCTCGCGCCGGTGCCAGGCGAAGAACGCGTCGATGTCGCCGCGCACCTGCTCGGCCTGCGCGTCGTCGAAATCGAAATGGCTGTCCAGCCACCAGTAGCCGAAGTGGGGCGCCTGGTTGTAGGCGAAGCGCGCGGCGGTGCAGGCGGCCAGCAGCGCGACCAGGGCCAGCACCAGCAGGGCGCGGGCGATAATCCGCCGCGTTCCGGCGCTGCCCTCCTGGCCGCGTCCGGCTGACGCGAAAGAGGTCTTCATGTCGTTACCGGTGGATGTGGTGGTGATGGCCGCGGGCAAGGGCACCCGCATGAAAAGCCAACGGCCCAAAGTGTTGCACCGACTGGGCGGCCGCGCGCTGGCCCAGCATGTGATCGACTGCGCCGCGGGGTTGTCGGCGCGCTCGGTGGTGGTGATCACCGGCCATGGCGCCGAGCGGGTGGAGGCCGGCCTGGCGGCGCCCGCCGCCACGGCCCTGCGCTTCGTGCGCCAGGAGCCGCAACTGGGCACCGGGCATGCGGTGCAGCAGGCGGTGCCCGTGCTGGCCGACGACGGCGTGGTGCTGGTGCTCAATGGCGACGTGCCCCTGATCGAGCCGGACACGCTGCGCGCGCTGATCGCGGCTTGCGCCGGGCAGCACCTGGCGCTGCTCAGCGTGGACACCGGCGAAGACGCCAGCGGCTACGGCCGCATCGTGCGCGCCCCGGACGCCGGGCGCTCGGTGCGGGCCATCGTGGAGCACAAGGACGCGAACGCCGAGCAGCGCCGCCTGACCGAGTGGTACAGCGGCGTGATGGCCGCCCCCGCGGCCCTGCTCAAGCCCTTGCTGGCCCGGCTGACGAACGACAACAGCCAGGGCGAGTACTACCTCACCGACGTGGTGAAGCTCGCCGTGGCCGAGGGCCGCGAGGTGCGCGCCATCGTCACCGACGACGCCGTTCAGGTGGCCGGCGTGAACAGCCCGCAGCAACTGGCCGAGCTGGAGCGCGCCTACCAGCGGCGCCTGGCGAACCGCTTCATGGCCGATGGCGTTCGCCTGGCCGACCCGGCGCGCTTCGACGTGCGCGGCGAACTGGTCTGCGGGCAGGACGTGGAGATCGACGTCAACACCTTGTTCGAGGGCCGCGTCGAACTCGGGGACGGCGTGCGCATCGGCGCGAACTGCGTGATCGCCAACGCGCGCATCGGGGCCGGCGCGGTGATCCATCCCTTCACCCACATCGACGGCGAAGCGGCCGGCGTGCGCGTGGGCCCGGGCGCGCTGGTGGGGCCCTTCGCGCGCCTGCGCCCCGGGGCGGACCTGGGCGCCGAGGTGCACATCGGCAACTTCGTCGAGGTGAAGAACAGCACCCTGGCCGCGGGCGCCAAGGCCAACCACCTGGCCTACCTGGGCGACGCCACCGTGGGCGAACGCGTCAACTACGGCGCGGGCAGCATCACCGCCAACTACGACGGCGCCAACAAGCACCGCACCGTGATCGAGGCCGACGTGCACGTGGGCAGCAACTGCGTGCTGGTGGCGCCGGTCACCATCGGCGCGGGCGGCACGGTGGGCGCGGGCTCGACCATCACCAAGAGCACCGAGCCCGGGGCGCTGGCCGTGGCGCGCGGCCGCCAGGCCAGCATCGCGGGCTGGGCGCGGCCGAAGAAGGCCCCGAAGGCCTCTTGACTCAGCGCCCGCCGCGCACGTCGAACGAACTGCCGTCGTAGCGGCTGTCGCCGCCGCCAGCGCCGCCGCGGCGGCGCTGCTCGCGCGGCTTGAGTTCGTCTTCCAGGTCCATCAGGCCGCTCAGGCCCAGCACCTCGGAGTCGCGGTAACCCGAGCGGCCATAGCGGTCGTCGAAGCCGGACATCTGCGTTTCCAGCTGCTGCATCACGCTGTCGCGCTCATCGGCCGGCTTGGGCGCGGGCGCCTTGGGCTTGGGCAGTTCCACCAGGTTGAGCTGCTCGCGGAACTCGGCCGGCGAGGGCATGCGGTGGATGCCGTTCTTGAGGAAGACGAAGCGCACGCCAGCGGTCTTGAGGATGCGGTTCTTCACCTTCGTGCGCTGGCTCTTGGCCTCGGCGTTGCTCAGGTGGTACTGCTCGATGTCGAAGGCGAAGGTGGGGCGGCCGTCGGTGGCGCACACCACGAAGTCCACGCGGTGCTCGCGCAGGCGCTCCTTCGCGGCCTTCTTGCTCGCGGCGCGGCGCACCGACAGCATCTGTCCGAGGTTGATGTTGGGCAGCACCACCTGGCCGGGGAAGGTGTCCTGCAGGTAGTCGAGCATGGCCACCTGCTCGGCCGACAGGATGCGCTCCGGCCCATAGCGGTCGTCGCGGCCGTCGTCCTGGGCCCGCATGAAGCGCAGGTAGAGCCAGACGCACAGCGCCAGCACCACCGCCGCGATCACCGAACCCGTCACCATCATGTCCATGAAACCTCCTGGAGAGATGCCGCTTTTTTGAGCAAGCTTGAGATTGTATGAGGTTGTAACAGCCGATCGGGGCCGTCAATCCCGTCTCTCCCCACGACTGAGGAAGTGTGCGTTTTGCAATGCCCCCAAGGCGCTGTTTAAGCCGTTCGGTCAGAGGGGGCGGCTGAGCGGCAGGCTGGGTTTGAACTTGGCGCAACGCGTGCTGAAGAAGCCTTTGACATTTCGCACGTTCGCGTCGCCCGTGAACAGGCGTTGCGTGAGGGACAGGTAGTCGGGCATGTCGGCGCAGCGCACGATCAGCACGAAGTCGGGTCCGGGGCTCACGCGGTAGCACTGCTGCACGCGCGGCTCGGCCACGGCACGGGCCTCGAAGGCGTCCAGCGCCTCGGCGCTCTGGCGCTCCAGGCTCAGCTCCACCACCACGGTGAGGCCGTGGCCCAGCAGCGGGGCGAGGCGGTCGGCGTCGAGCAGGGCCACTTCGCGCGCGATCAACCCGCGCTCGCGCAGGCGCTTGACGCGGCGCAGGCAGGTGGGCGGGCTGAGGTGGGCGCGCTCGGCCAGGGCCTGGTTGCTCAGGGAGGCGTCCTCCTGCAGCAGCTCCAGCAGCCGCAGGTCGATGGCGTCTATATCCAAAGATTCCATTATTCGATTGTCGATGGAATAAATCGTCCTTCAATGACAAGGAGGATAAAAATGGTCATCTTTGTGTGAATTTTGACCATTCATTTCACGCAAGGCTCACTAGCATTCGCCCACTTTCTTGTTCAGGAGCGATCACATGTGCGGCATCGTGGCAGGGGTTTCGGGGCGCGACATCGTGCCGGTGCTGGTTCAGGGCCTGCAGCGGCTGGAATACCGGGGTTATGACTCCTGCGGCGTGGCCGTGCACAACGACGGCCTCAGGCGCGCGCGCAGCACGGCGCGCGTGGCCGAACTTGCCCAGCAGGTGCAGAGCGAGCGCATCGCCAGCGGCACCGGCATCGCCCACACGCGCTGGGCCACGCACGGCGCGCCGGCGGTGCACAACGCGCACCCGCACTTCAGCCATGGCCCGGGCGCTCCCAGTGGCGCGAACGGCGGCGCGGCCGGGCGCGTGGCGCTGGTGCACAACGGCATCATCGAAAACCACGACGAGCTGCGCGCCGCGCTGCAGGCCAAGGGCTACGTGTTCGAGAGCCAGACCGACACCGAGGTCATCGCCCACCTGATCGACTCGCTCTACGACGGCGACGTGTTCGCCGCGCTGGCCGCGGCCGTGGCGCAGCTGCACGGCGCCTACGCGCTGGCCGTGTTCCACAAGGACGAGCCGCACCGCGTGGTGGGCGCGCGCGCGGGCTCTCCGCTGGTGCTGGGCGTGGGCGCGAGCGGCGGCGAACACTTCCTGGCCAGCGACGCCATGGCGCTCGCCGGCGTGACGGACCAGATCGTTTACCTGGAAGAGGGCGACCTGGTGGACCTGCAGATGGGCCGCTACTGGGTCACCGACGCCGGGGGCCGCTCGCTCGACGCCACGCAGCGCCCCGTGCGCACCGTGCAGGCGCACAGCGGCGCGGCCGAGTTGGGCCCCTACCGCCACTACATGCAGAAGGAAATCTTCGAGCAACCGCGCGCCATCGCCGACACGCTGGAAGGCGTGGCCGGCGTCACGCCCGAGCTGTTCGGCGACGGCGCGCACCGCGTGTTCAAGAACGTGGACCGCGTGCTGATCCTGGCCTGCGGCACCAGCTACTACAGCGGCTGCACCGCCAAGTACTGGCTGGAGTCGATCGCCAAGATCCCCACGCAGGTGGAGGTGGCCAGCGAGTACCGCTACCGCACCAGCGTGCCCGATGCGCGCACCCTGGTCGTCACCATCAGCCAGAGCGGCGAGACCGCCGACACCCTGGCCGCGCTGCGCCACGCGCAAAGCCTGGGCATGCAGGAGACGCTGACCATCTGCAACGTGTCCACCAGTGCCATGGTGCGCGAGTGCAAGCTGGCCTACATCACGCGCGCGGGCGTCGAGATCGGCGTGGCCTCGACCAAGGCCTTCACCACCCAGCTCGCGGGCCTGTTCCTGCTGACGCTGGCCCTGGCGCAGGTGCGTGGCCACCTGAGCGAGGCGGACGAGGCCGAGCACCTGAAGCGCATGCGCCACCTGCCGGTGGCCCTGCAGGCCGTGCTGGCGCTGGAGCCGCAGGTCATCAGCTGGGCCGAGGACTTCGCGCGCATGGACAACGCGCTGTTCCTGGGCCGCGGCCTGCACTACCCCATCGCGCTGGAGGGGGCGCTCAAGCTGAAGGAGATCAGCTACATCCACGCCGAGGCCTACCCGGCGGGCGAGCTCAAGCACGGTCCGCTGGCCCTGGTGACCGCCGCCATGCCCGTGGTGACGGTGGCGCCCAACGACGCCCTGCTGGAAAAGCTCAAGAGCAACATGCAAGAGGTGCGCGCGCGCGGTGGCGTGCTCTACGTGCTGGCCGACGCCGATACGCGCATCGCCAGCAGCGAAGGCATTCACGTCATCCGCATGCCCGAGCACTATGGCGCGCTCTCGCCCATCCTGCACGTGGTGCCG
>NZ_MKSS01000345.1:0-6790 GCF_001897365.1 Hydrogenophaga sp. 70-12 | reverse complement strand
GACTCGAACCCCTGACCCCCACCATGTCAAGGTGGTGCTCTAACCAGCTGAGCTACGCGCCTTCGAACGAATCGAAGCCTCGCAGTATAGCAGTTCCTGGCCGCTCTATTTGCGCCGCACCATGCGAACGCCGTTCACGTCTCCCACCACGGCCATGGCGCGCGCCACCTGCCGGGCGTCTGCCACCTCGATGGTGAAGGTCATCCAAGCCACGCCCCTGACGGACTGGGTCTGTACCCCGATCACGTTCATCTTCTCGCGGGCGAAGACGTCGGAGATGTCGCGCAACAGGCCCTGACGGTCGACAGCCTCGATGGCCACGTCGACGGGGTACACCGCCTGAGAGCCGCCACGCGCGTCGTCGCGACCGGCCCAATCGACCTCGATCACGCGGTCCGGGCTCTTGCGCACCAGGTGCGCGAAGTCGGTGCAGTCGGCACGGTGAATGCTCACGCCCTTGCCTCGCGTGACGAAGCCGCGAATCTCGTCGGGCGGTGCGGGCCGGCAGCACTTGGCGAGCTGGGTCATCAGCGAGCCCACGCCCACCACCAGCACGTCGCCCTTGGGGCTTTCCTGGCCGCGACGCGGCTTGCGCACCCAGCTGCTGGGCTCGGGCGTGGCCTCGGGTTCGGGCGGGCGCAACTGGGTCTCGATCGAGCGCAGCGACAGCTCATCCTTGCCGACCAGCTCGAAGAGCTCGTCGGCGGAACCCAGGCCCATTTCAATGGCCAGGTCCTCGAACTTGAGCGCCGTGCGGCCTTCGCGCTGCAGCAGCTTTTCCACCGCCTCTCGCCCGCGCGCGATGGTCTCGGCCAGTGCCTGGGCGTTGAACCAGGCGCGCACCTTGCTCTTGGCGCGGTGGCTCACCAGATAACCCAACTCGGGGTTGAGCCAGTCACGCGAAGGGCCGCCGTCCTTCACGGACACGATCTCCACCGTCTGGCCGTTCTGCAGCGCCGTGTTCAGCGGCACCATGGCGCCGTCGACCTTGGCGCCGCGGCAGTGGTGGCCCAGGTCGGTGTGCACGGTGTAGGCAAAGTCGACCGGCGTGGCGCCCTGCGGCAGTTCAACGATGGCGGCGTTCGGCGTGAGCACGTAGATGCGGTCGTCGAACAGGCCCTGGGCGGTGCCGCTGAGGTCGCGCTCCCAGGCCAGCAGTTGGCGCAGCACGGCGATCTTGGCGTCGTACTCGGAGTTGGCCGTGACGCCCGAGTAGCCTTTGGCACCCGCTTCCTTGTAGGCCCAGTGCGCGGCCACGCCGTGTTCGGCGTGGTCGTGCATGGCCTGGGTACGGATCTGGATCTCGAAGGCCCGCCCCTGGGCGTCGCGCACCACCGTGTGCAGGGACTGATAGCCGTTGGGTTTGGGCTTGGCGATGTAGTCGTCGAACTCATCCGCCACCGGCGTGAAGTGCTCGTGCACGAAGGACAGCACGGCGTAGCAGTCAGCGGTTTCGAGCACGATCACGCGCAAGGCCCGGATGTCGAACACCTGCTCGAAGTCCAGCGCCTTGCCCCGCATCTTCTTGACGATGCTGTAGATGTGCTTGGGCCGGCCTTGCACCATGGCGGCGATACCCTGCGCCAGCAGCGCGCGCTGCAGGTCCTCGCGCACCTGCTCGACATGCGCCTCGCGCTCGGCGCGCTTTTCGTCGAGCAGCTTGGCCACGTTCTTGTAGGTCTGCGGCTCCAGGAAGCGGAAGGCCAGGTCTTCCATCTCCCACTTGATCTGCCAGATGCCCAGCCGGTTGGCCAGGGGCGCGAACACATGCAGGGATTCGCTGGCCAGCAGTTCACCCGGATCGCCCTTGATGGAGGCGAAATAGCGCAGCGTCTGCAGACGCGAGGCCAGGCGCAGCATCACCACGCGCAGGTCGCGCGAAAAGGCGAGCAGCATCTTGCGCACGTTCTCGGTCTGGCTGGCCGCGAGCTCGGACACGGGCGCCTTGGACAAGCCCGGCGCGGGCTGGCCCGCGTCTTGGGCAGCCAGGCGTTCCTCCTGCTTGCGCGCGAGCTTCTCCGCCGCCTTCAGACGCGCCTGCCGCTGCAACTGGACGAGCTTGGTGGTCTCCAGCGCCAGCGCGGCGTGCTGCTCGCCGAAGGCTTTGGCGATGACCTCCTGCGGCCGGTTC
Organism: Hydrogenophaga sp. 70-12; assembly: GCF_001897365.1. NCBI lineage: Bacteria > Pseudomonadati > Pseudomonadota > Betaproteobacteria > Burkholderiales > Comamonadaceae > Hydrogenophaga > Hydrogenophaga sp. 70-12. Next base: position 4,659 of record NZ_MKSS01000345.1, on the reverse strand, counting down.
AGGTGCTGGCAGGCATACACCAGGTACACCACCGACTGCATGGCCTCGGACCCGCCGATGTCGGCCAGGATGCGCGCCACCGCCTCGGCGTGTGCCCAGGTGTTCTCACCCGTGTCCAGGCACTCGCCTTCCAGCAGGGGCTCGGCAAAGGCACGGGCGCGCGCCAGCGCATTGGCCTGCTGAGGCAGGCCCGCGGCGGTGGCGGCCACGATCGCGGCCGTGGCCGGCGCCGCGTCGTCCAACGAGGGGTTGGCCCGCTTCATGGCGAGAGCAGGAAGTCGAGCACGGCGCGCACCTGATCGTCGGCCATCAGCGTAGGCGCGTGACCCACGCCGGCGAAGCTCACGCAGCGCGGGCGCGGCCCGCGGGCCTGCATGGCCCGCACGGTGTCCATGCTGAGCAGGTCCGAGTCCTCGCCACGCAACACCAGGGTGGGCGCGGCGATCGCGTCGTACAGGTCCCACAGCGCGGCCTCGCCGGCGCGCACCGCCTCACGCAGCGCCTGCGTTTCCACGCCCTGCGTCATGGCCTTGAACGGCAGGGCGATGGCCGGGTCGTAGTGCAGGCGCACGCGCCCGCCGCGCTCGCGCAGCATGGGCAGGGACAGGGCCCGCCATTGCTCGGGCGTGTGGGGGCCGAAGCCCTTGGAAATGCTGGCCAGGTAGTCACTCGCCGCCTGCATGGAGTCGAAGTCGGGGTCCAGGCCCAGGTAGGTGCCGATGCGCATGAGCGCTTCCCACTGCACCACGGGTCCCACATCGTTCAGCACCAGGCGCGTGGGCGCCAGCAGCGGCTGCGCCGCCACACCCATGCCGATGAGTCCTCCCATGCTGGTGCCGACCCAGTCGATGCGCACGCCGGGTCGCTGCGCGCGCAACTGCTGCAGCAGCACGGCAAGGTCGGCCACGTAGGTGGGCACCTGGTAGGCCATGGGGTCGGCCAGCCAATCGCTGTGCCCGCGCCCCGCCACGTCCACCGCGACCACGCGGCAGAACGGTTGCAGCGCGCGCGCCAGGGTGTCGAAGTCGCGCCCCTGGCGCGACAGACCGTGCACGCAGACGACCACGTGATCGTCGCGCCCGCCGGTGCTGCGCCAGTCCCACCAAGCCATGCAGCGCGGGCCGCCTTCACGGGCCGCGGCCCCACCGACGACGGTGTGCTGGAGTTGGGGTTCGGTCATGGTGCGGCTCGGGGCTGGCGTCCGCCATCCATAATGCATGGCAGCACGTCGAACCAATCGTAATGGAACTGGAGTAACCCATGCTCACCGGGAAAACCGCACTCGTCACCGGATCCACCAGCGGCATCGGCCTCGGCATCGCCAAGGCCCTCGCACGCCAGGGCGCCAATGTCGTGCTCAATGGTTTCGGTGACAGCGCCGGCCCACAGGCCGAGGTGGCGGCACTGGGCGCCAAGGTCGGCTACCACGGTGCCGACATGAGCAAGCCGGCGGAGATTGAGGACATGATGGCCTACGCGGCCAAGACCTTCGGCCAAGTGGACATCCTCGTGAACAACGCGGGCATCCAGCACGTCGCCAGGGTGCAGGACTTCCCGGTCGAACGCTGGGACGCGGTGATCGCCATCAACTTGTCCAGCGCCTTCCATACCTCGCGTCTGGCCCTGCCGGCCATGCTCAAGGCCAACTGGGGACGCATCATCAACGTGGCTTCGGTACATGGGCTGGTGGGATCGGCGGAGAAGTCGGCGTACGTGGCGGCCAAGCATGGCATCGTGGGCCTGACCAAGGTGACGGCCCTGGAAACCGCCACCTCGGGCGTCACCTGCAACGCCATCTGCCCGGGTTGGGTGCTGACGCCGCTGGTGCAGAAGCAGGTGGACGCGAAGGCCGCCGCGCTGAAGCTTTCGAACGCGGAAGCCACCAAGCTGCTGCTGGGCGAGAAGGAGCCCTCGATGCAATTCACCACGCCCGAGGAGCTGGGCGAACTGGCGGTGTTCTTCTGCTCGCCCGCCGCCGGCAACGTGCGCGGCGTGGCCTGGAACATGGACGGCGGTTGGGCCGCCCAGTAAGGCCTCAGCGCATTTGGATGGCGCCAGACACCGTGATGCTCACGGTGCTGGTGCCGGCGGCCACCGGAATGGCGGCGTCGCTCGCGGCCGCCTTGGCCTCCATGGCCATCATGCGCGGCATGGGTCGCTCGGGCATCTCGGCCGAGCTCACCGACACATCGCGCAGCGTGTAGCCGCTGAAGCCAAAGCCCTTGGCGATTTCACTGGCGCGCGCGCGAAAACGCTCAATGGCCTGCGCCTGCACCTGGGACTCCAGCGCCTGACGCGCTTCGCGCGAGAGCGAGAAGCCCATGTTGGAGACGGTGAGGGTCTGCACGCGACCAGCCACCGCGCTCACGTTGGCGATGTCGCGGCCCTCGATCACCACCTCGGCCTGACCCTGCCAGCCGCTGATGCGGCCATTGCTGCCATAACGGGGGTAGAGGCGCAGGTTGCCGGTGCGCACCTCCAGTTGCTGAGGCTTGGCCTGCGGCTGGGCGATCGCCAGCGCGGCATCCACAGCCACCTTGAGCTGATTCTGCACAGTAGCGGCATCGCTGCCCTCGCGGGTGGTGCTCAACACCACGGTGAGCCAGTCTTGCGGCACTTCCAGGTGGCCGCTGGCGGAGAGGCTCACCACATTGGCGGGCACCTCGGGCGCCTGCGCCAGCGCAACCGGCGAAGCGGCCACGGCGGCCATGAGGCTGAGAGCGGAAGCGGCGCGGCGAACCGCAGCCGCCGAGCGGGCGGGCAGATAGGGCATGGGCATGTGTGCTGGTTTTTTCAGGGCTGGCGATGGGACTCGAAGGGCGGTTGCACCCTGAGCTGCTCGCGCAGGCGCTGACGCTCCTCCACGGACAGCCGGAAAGGCTTGCCGCCGTCGTCCATGTCGTCAAAGGGTTGGCGCAGGGCATCGCGCAGCCGCATGGGCGCACGCGCCTCGCCACCATCGATTGAGATCGGCACCACCGTCACCGCCGCGGCGTCGGCGCCGATCACGCCGGCGTCGCGCGGACGCTCCGGATTGGCGTAAGCCAGACCCGCGGTCAAGCAAGCGATGGTTCCCATCCAAACGGACTTCATGGTGTGGAGGAGTATGAACAGAAGCCCGATTGTGCGAGTGAGGCCCGGGTCAAGCGAATGGCATGCGGGGCAACATCTGTAACAGCCTGTCAAAAAACCAAAAAACGAGCGTTGACAAGCACTTGCCGCTGCCAAAATCGGCTTTGTTACATTTATCGGAAGTTGCTCCCATGCCACAGAACCACCCCCGCCCCAACAAGGTTCTCGTCGTCGATGACGACGTGCGCATCCGCGACCTGCTGCGCCGCTACCTGATGCAGGAAGGCTTCGAAGTGATGCTGGCCGAAGACGGCAAGGCCCTGAACAGGGTCCTGCAGCGCGACGCCGTAGACATCATCGTGCTCGATCTGATGATGCCCGGCGAGGACGGGCTGTCGATCTGCCGCCGCCTGCGCGCCAATGGCGACCGCACGCCCATCATCATGCTGACCGCCAAGAGCGAGGACGTGGACCGCATCGTGGGCTTGGAGGTCGGCGCCGATGACTACCTCGGCAAACCGTTCAATCCGCGGGAACTGCTGGCCCGCATCCACGCCGTGCTGCGCCGCCGCCCGCCGGCCGAGGTGCCCGGCGCGCCCTCGCAGGACGCCGAGGTGGTGAAGTTCGGCCCCTACGAATTCGATCTGAGCCTGCGCACCCTGCGCAAGGACGGCAACGACCTACCCTTGACCACTGGCGAATTCGCCATGCTCAAGGCCCTGGTGCGCCACCCGCGCCAACCGCTGTCGCGCGAGAAGCTGGCCCAGTTGGCGCGCGGACGCGAATTCGAGCCCTTCGACCGCAGCCTGGATGTGCAGGTCTCGCGCCTGCGCAAGCTGATCGAGGACGACGCATCCTCGCCGCGCTACCTGCAGACGGTATGGGGCGTGGGCTACGTGTTCGTGCCGGACGGCAACACCTGATGGACAGCGAATCACGCGTACCGTTCGAGACCGAACCCACCGCGCTGGAAACCGCCCCGGCCCCGCTGGAGGTGCGGCCCACGCGCGGCGTGAGCCTGTTCTGGCGCACCTTCTTCTTTCTCACGCTGCTGCTCACGGGCTGCATCATCGCGTGGCTGCAAACCTTCCGCGCGCTGGAATATGAGCCGCGCGCCCTGCAAAGCGCGCAGCAGCTCGCTTCGCTGGTGAACCTCAGCCGCGCGGCGCTGATTCACTCGGATTCGATCGCGCGCGTCTCGCTCATCAAGACCCTGGCGTCCGAGGAAGGCCTGCGCATCGCTCCGCGCGAGCCCAACGACACCTTCCAGCTCTACGACACCGACCTGCTCAGCCGCAACGTGGCCGGACAGTTGAAGGCCCGCCTGGGGCCGGACACGGTGGTGGCGCGAGAGGTCAATCACCAGGCGGGGCTGTGGATCGGCTTCTCGATCGACGGTGACCCGTACTGGCTGCTGACCGACCCTTCGCGCATCGGCCCGGTGGCGGGCACCACCTGGCTGATCTGGCTGGGAACGGCTGCCCTGCTCTCTCTCGCTGGCGCCGCGCTCATCGCGCGCCTGATCAACCGGCCGTTGAAGAAGCTCTCCTTCGCGGCCAGTCGCGTGCGCGAGGGCGACTTCAACGC